>QIHJ01000014.1 GCA_003229065.1 Candidatus Dadabacteria bacterium | reverse complement strand
AGCGGATCCTGCCAGGGGTCGAGAAACGAGGTTATGCGCTCCATCCTGTAGCCCTTTGTCACGCCCGCCAGAACCATAAATACAACTGACACGAGACCTACCGGAAGCATATACTTTAATTTCACCTCGCCTATAAACATCATACCGAAAAGAACCACGAGTACCGTGGTTGCGGTCCCGAAATCAGGCTCGAGCAGTATTAAGACAACATAAACGCCCGCAATCATTAAATGAGACGCGAACCCCACTACGAAATTATCGAGTTTATCTCTCTTTTTCGTCAGAGAATGTGCAAGATAGAGTACCAATATATACTTTGCAACCTCTGAAGGCTGAAAGGTAAAAATACCGAGATCAATCCATCTTTGCGCCCCTCCCACCTGCTTGCCTATTCCCGGTACCAGGACAAGCACCAACATTGCGAGCCCCACTAAGTATGCAGGGTAGACCAGCTTCCTGAGCAACCTGTAATCAAATAGCATAAGCACTATCATAAAGGTAATACCCATAAGGAGATATATACCGTGACGCTTCAGAAAGTAATGGGTATCGCCGTACATCTCGAGTGAATATACGGAGCTTGTGCTGTATACCATCAGCACCCCCATCGAAGTCAGAAATAGAGCTGACAGAATAACGCCTATGTCGTAACTCTGTCCCTCAACTGTATCGAATATTTTCAACAATTTCTTTAAATCTCCTTCCTCTGTGCTCATACGATTCAAACATATCGAAACTCGAGCAAGCGGGTGAAAAAAGTACCGAGTCCCGGGGCTCCAGATTGTCCAGAACACTTTCCACCGCCCCTTTAAGTGAATCCGCCAATATGGACCGGACATTCCCGCCTAGCTCCTCACTCATCCTCTGCCTTGCCTCTCCGATTAATACCAACACTTTTACCTTTTCATTTACTATGTTTTTGAGCGTAGCGTAACTTACGCCCTTATCTTTTCCGCCTGCAATCAGGATCACGGGAGCCCTCACGCTCTTAAGCGCGCTCAGCGTAGCGCCCGGGCTCGTAGATTTTGAATCGTTATAGAAGTAAGCTCCTCTGATCTCTCCAAGGTACTCGTTTCTATTGGGAAGCGGCTCAAACCCGATTACAGCCTTTCTTATTTGAGCAGGCTCGCATCCAAGGGCACTTGCCCCCGCAATAGCCGCCATTATATTGTCTATGTTGTGGCGGCCCCTGAGCTTCATACCGCTTAGCTCGTATAGCTCCTTCCCGTATCTGACACAGCATTCGTTGTAAAATACGCCGTTTTCGGAAAGAGCCGTGCCAAAGGGGATTTTTGCTGCCTTAATCTGAGACAGGTGTTTATTTATCTCCTCGTCATCCGACTTGTAAATAAACAAGTCTTCACTTCTCTGGTTCATAGCGATTTTCATTTTCGACTCTACGTACTCGGCGTAGTCCGCATGGTGGTCTAAGTGGTTCGGGGAGATGTTGAGCACGACTGCAATATCGGGCTTGAACCGGGATACGCCCTGGAGCTGGAAGCTGCTAAGCTCGAGCACCAACACGTCGTACTCGCTGTCCCTGCCTGCAATAGTTATAAGCGGAGTGCCTATATTAGCGCCCAGAAAAACCTTCCTTCCGCACTTTTTAAGTATCTCAGAAATAAGCGTGCAGGTAGTAGTTTTGCCGTTAGATCCGGTAACGGCAATTACGGGCTTTGTTATAAACCTTGAGGCAAGCTCAACTTCGCTTATAACCTCAATACCTATCTTACTGGCCTTTTTGAGTTCAGGTATATTAAAAGGTACTCCGGGGCTCAGCACAATCAATTCTGCCCAAAGGAATGTTTCATCCGTGTGCCCGCCCGACTCTGTCTCAATACCTTTAGAGCCAAGCAAATCAATCTCGTTTTTAAGCTTATCAGGTAGAGACATATCACTAACGTGCACGCGAGCGCCCTTTTTGTGCAAGAACAGGGCGGTCTCTAACCCGGTCTTTCCGAGTCCTACTACAAGCACTTTTTTATCTTTAAGGTTCATTGTATATTCCAATAACTCTTCACAGCCGCAAATCCCTAGCCCGAAAGACTATCTCAATTTAAGCGTTGAAAGCGCGCAGAGCGCCAGCACCAGAGAAACGATCCAAAACCTTATTACAACCTTTGATTCAGACCACCCGCTAAGCTCGAAATGATGGTGGAGAGGGGCCATCTTAAACACCCTTTTCCCGGTGAGCTTGAATGAAATAACCTGGATTATCACTGACATCGCTTCCAATACGAATATTCCTCCTACAATAATAAGTAGAAGCTCCTGTTTTATTATGAGCGCTACCGAACCTATAGCGGCCCCGAGCGCGAGCGACCCCACATCCCCCATAAATACCTCTGCCGGGTGGGAATTGTACCAGAGGAACCCCAGGCACGCCCCGCCAACTGAGGCCATAAATACGGCGAGCTCGCCGGCTCCCTGTATATAAGGAATCTGCAGGTATGTGGAGAAAACTATATTTCCCGCAAGGTATGCGAAGATAATGTATGCCGCTGCCGCAACGGCTATAGACCCGATAGCCAGGCCGTCCAAACCGTCCGTCAGGTTAACGCCGTTTGACGCGCCCACTACGACTATTAGCGCAAAGACTATGTAAAGCCAGCCCATATGAACCACGGCCTGTTTAAAGAACGGCAAGACTACCGAGGTAAACGGCACGTTCTGAACCGTCTCGGCGCTCACTGCCATCGAGAAGCTGTTCATATAGCTTACGACCAGAAGTACAAACAGGAAGCCGAACACCAGCTGTAGCGACAATTTTAAGCGCCCGCTCATTCCCCTGCCTTTGGAAAATTTAAGCCAGTCATCGATAAACCCGATAAGAGCATAGCTTGTAGTGAACAGCATAACGTACCAGATTATGAGACTTGTAAGATTAACCCAGAGTAAAGTGGATACTAATACGGCTATTACTATAAATGCCCCGCCCATTGTAGGAGTACCGGCTTTTGAATGGTGGCTAGCGGGCCCGTCCTCCCGTATGCTTTCTTTAAATTGTCTCTCTTTTAGAAATTTTATAAAAAACCCGCCCAATATTATGCTTATAAGAAACGCCGTTACCCCAGCGCCCAAAGAGCGGAAAGTAATGTACTTAAATACATTAAAGAGAATGAAGTCTCCTTTATACAGATAAAGAAGATGTAACATCGAGTGAGCGCTCCTTAACTCAAGTTTTTAATAACTTCTTCCATACGCATGCCCCGGGACCCTTTAATCAAAACCAAATCGTCTTTGTCGGCATAGCTTCTCAAAGCAGACGCAGCTTCTTCGTGAGTGGCGGCATATACGCCTACGGTCCCGTTTGAAAGCGAGTCCAGTACAGTAGCTCCGAAATTCCCGTATGTAATTACGTAGTCTACTCCCGATGAAGATAAGTATTCCCCGATCCCTCGGTGCTCGGACTCACTGGCTTCACCAAGCTCCAGCATATCACCTATTACGGCCACCGCTCGTCCGCCGCCTTTAAGACGCATAAGCTCATCTATAGCGCGGCGCATGGAGTCGGGATTGGCATTATAAGAGTCATTGATAACTTTGAAACCCTGGGGACTATCACACACCTCGAGTCTCAGGTGCACGGGTTTAAACTTCTCGAGACCTTCTCTGATTTCATCAGCTACGCAGCCAAGACCATAGGCAATCCCCGCCGCACACAGGGCATTCATCACATTGTGAATACCGATCGTGTGAAGCGTTACGGGAAACCCCTCACCTGCAACACTCATATAAAATTTAATTCCCGAGAAATCCTTTTCCTCAATCGAGTCCCCTGTTATGAAGGACCCCTCAGACTCTATTCCGTAGGTAATTTTCCTGCAATTTGTATCATCCGCTATTTTCTGCACCCTCGGATCGTCGGCGTTTACAACGAAAAAGCTGTTTTTATGAAGCCCCTCCACAAGCTCCCCCTTGGCTTTAGCTACCCCCTCTATACCGCCGAGTTTCTCCAGGTGCGCCCTGCCGATATTTGTTATGGCTCCTACGTCAGGCTGTGCAATTTGAGACAGCCTCCTTATTTCCCCGAAATCATTCATTCCGAGCTCCACTACAGCCATCTCAACGCTCTCGTTAAGCTCAAGAAGTGTGAGCGGGAGCCCTATCAGGTTATTGAAGTTTCCGGAATTCTTTAAAGTGCTGTGATTTAAGGAAATTATGCTAGACACCATTTCCTTTGTGGTGGTTTTGCCGTTTGAGCCCGTAATTGCGGCAAGCTCGATCTCGCTTAAAGAGTTTCTCCAGCTCTTGGCAAGGTTACCGAGCGCCCTGAGGGTCGATCCCACCTGTACCAAAGCGCCTGCGGAGTTTAAATTTTTGGGAGCCCTCTCTACAACAGCGGCGGATGCGCCTTTTTGAAAAGCCTCATCTATAAACTTATGCCCGTCGAAGTTCTCTCCCCTTAGGGCAAAAAACACTTCGCCCCGGCTTATTTTCCGCGTATCGGTCGAAACGCCACTCAGCTGTCCCCTACCCTCACCCGAGACGAGCTTCCCGTCGGTTCCGTTAAGAAGAAAGCTAAACTCCAATATTACCTCCTGAGGTGTAATCTAATTCATTCGCTCCCTAAGTGCATCACCTGCAATTATTCTGTCGTCAAAGGGAAATTTTTTCGTTCCGACAATCTGATAGTCCTCGTGCCCCTTCCCCGCAATTAAAACCGTGTCGTTTTCACGCGCCATGCCTATAGCGCGGCCGATCGCCTCTTTTCTATCCGAAACCCTGAAGTACGGCTTCTGGCTATCCCCATCTCCAAGCACTCACTCTTCTATATCGTCTATAATCTTTTCAGGAGATTCGGTACGGGGGTTATCAGAGGTTACTAATAGAATGTCCGAAAGCTCTTTAGCAATCAAACCCATTTGAGGCCGTTTTGTTCTGTCTCTGTCGCCGCCGCATCCGAACACGAGAATCAGATTACCTGCGGTCAACGGTCTTGCGGCTCTGAGCACGTTTTCCAGAGCGTCGGGAGTGTGCGCATAGTCTACGAGCACCTTTATACCGAGCGTATTGTCAACGCTCTCCAAACGTCCCGGTATCGCGGAAATTTCCGATAGCCCTTTCTCTATGTAATCGAGAGAAGACCCCAAAGACACTGCAGTGGCTGAAGCGGCCAGTAAATTTGATAAATTATGAGTCCCGTAGAGCTTTGAATTAATATCCAGCGTGCCTGCGGGCGTATTTATCCTGGCCCGGATTCCGCGCTCAGTAATCTCCGAGCTCTCGGCGAATACCAGGGCGCTCGGGTCGTGGGTCGAATAGGTAATTACTTCGCCCGGGGCTTCTTTTCTGATCTCTTCACCGTAAGGGTCGTCTATATTTATTATGGAGAACTTCCTTTCCTTCTCGCTATTTTTTAGAACATCGGTAAAGAGTGTTTTCTTGGTATTAAAATAATTTTCTATGGTTCCGTGATAGTCCAGATGGTCCTGGGTTAGATTTGTGAATACGGCAGCGTCAAAATGGCAGCCAATAACTCTTTTTTTTTCAAGCGCGTGCGACGAGACTTCCATAGCCGCTATCTCTACTCCTGAATTTCTCATTTCTCTGAACATCCTCATAAGCTCCAAAGACTCAGGCGTAGTCATAAGCGATTCCAACCTGCTCCCGCCGTAGCGGTAATCAATAGTGCCCAAAACAGCCGACTTAAGTCTCTCTTGTATCCATATGGACTCGAGCAGGTAAGTTATCGTAGTTTTACCGTTTGTGCCTGTAATGCCTACAAGTGAAAGCTCTTTTGTAGGGTGAGCGTAGTAATTAGCCGAAACACCCGCAAGCGCCACCCTCGAGTCCGGAACCTCTATCACCGTAACTCCTTTATATACCGATTCAGGAGCCCTTTCGACCATCACTGCAGAAGCGCCGTTTGAAACGGCAGACTCTACGTACTTATGGCCGTCTGTCCGTTCTCCTTTTAATGCGACGAATAAAAACCCCTTCTCTACCTTACTCGAATCAATCGATATACCGCTTATATATACTTCACCCGAGCCTGTCTGTTTAGTTACTCGGGTCCCTTCGATCAAAGCACATAAAGTCATATTTTCGGCTGCAGCTCAATAGAACAAACCATTCCCTCTTGAATAAAGTCTCCGGGTGAAGGGTCCTGGTCCGTTACATAGCCGCTCCCCTTTACTTCTACTTTCACACCTTCTGTCTCCGACCACTTAAGAATATCTCTCACGCTCATACCGCTCAAGTCAGGCATAATTTTTGTGCCCGCGTATACGTTCTTGGGGGAAACACCCATATGGAACAAGACTTTTTCCGCAATCTGTTTGAAGATAGGAGCGGCTACCGAGCCCCCGTGTGTCTTATTGCGGGGAGCTTCTACAACTACTACCATGGACAACTTCGGGTCGTCCGTGGGTGCAAACCCGATAAAAGAGGCTATATAGCGGTCACTGTAGTACCCACCATATCTGGGATCGGGAATTTGCGCGGTGCCCGTTTTACCACCGACTGAAAACCCTTTGATCCGAGCCTTCTTTCCCGTACCCTCTTCCACTACCTTTTCCATTATTAGTTTCATTTGATAAGACGTATCGTAGGACATTACTCGTGAGCGCACTTCGGGCCTCTTTTCTCTTATAACCCTTCCGTCAGAGCCTATAATTTTTTTTATTATATAAGGCTCCATCAAATACCCTCCGTTTGCAATCGCTGAGAGCGCCGTGACAAGCTGGAGTGAAGTTACCGATATTCCCTGTCCGAACGAGATCGTCGCAAGCTCTATCCTGCCCCATTTCTTAGGAGGAAGAACCTTTCCGCTGGACTCCCCGGGGAGATCGATCCCCGATTTCTCACCGAAGCCGAATTTCTTTAGGTAGCTATGGTATTTCTCTCTCCCAAGGAGCTCTCCGATCTTAGATGCCCCTATATTACTCGATACCCTAACTACATCTGTAAATGTAAGATTTCCGTAAGGCTTTACATCCTTTATGACCTTTGACCCGACCTTTCTTCTGCCAAGCTCACAGTCAAACATCGTGTCGGGATTGGCCTTGCCCTCCTCGAGCGCCGAGGCCGCCAGGAAGACCTTCATCGTGGAGCCGGGCTCATACGTATACCAGATCGGCAGGTTTCTCCTGTTTGCCTCAGGGTATTTACCGTAGCTATTCGGATCGATAAAGGGGTAAGAGGCCATTGCCAACACTTCACCGGTTTCGGGGTTCATAAGAATCGCCATACCCTTCTCGGCGTTCATGATTTCAATACCCTCTTTTAGCTCCCTCTCCACAATGTGCTGGATCTGCGAGTCGATAGTCAGCACTATGTCATGGCCTGTGGTATTCTCTTCGTCAAAATCCTGTACTATATCTGGATTTTGTATGATCTTACGCCCTCTGGCGTCTCTCTTCAGTGTAATATTTCTAGGGGTTCCGATAAGAAGGTTATCGAAGTGATACTCTATCCCTTCGATTCCGTTTGAGTCAATATTTGTAAACCCGAGCACCTGTCCCATAAGGTGCGCATTTGGATATATCCTTTTGGGCTCTTCGATAAACCCCACACCCTCTAGATCCAAACCCTCAAGCGCCTCAGTGATCGACGGGTCCACAAGTCTTTTAAGCCATACAAAGGACCTTTTTGACGATGCTCTTGAGAGCACAGTTTTCTGAGATACATTAATATGTTTTGATATTGTTTTTGATATATCGACCGGGTTTTTTACATCTCTTGGGTTAACGTAGACGGATTTAACCTCTACATTAACTGCAAGCTCTTTTAAGTTCCGGTCTAGTATCTTTCCTCTTCGGGGAAGGAGCTTCGAGCTTCCGTGGTGCTGTTTTTTCGCTATTTTAAATGCGCGCTCTCTGTCCAGCACCTGCAGCTCTAGCGCTTTAAATGATATTCCCGCAAAAAGCACGAGTAAGAGAAACCCCATGAAACACACCCTCCATCTGGGCCTGTTCAGGTCTCTACCAAGTGATATTCTTTTGGAACTTTTTTTCTTTTTCATTCCATCTTATCACTAAGAATATGTTTTTGCTCAACGTATACAATGTCTTGTTGGGTAGGAAACTTAAATCCAAGCTCCATTGCCGTGCCTTCGAGGCTATCGGCGGATATTGCTTTCATAAATTCAGACTTAAGCGTCTTATTTTCTTTAAGGAGCTCCTTGGTTTCTTTCTCGTTCCAGGAGATTTCATATCCGAGCCTTATAGCTTCCGCCTTAATCCTCAGATAGCCGAGCGCCAAGGCGACAGAGAGTACAACTAAGAGCAGTAAGCCGCCCGATACTGCTTTATTCTCTCTTTTTATCTTCTGTCTCGCACCCAAAGTGCCTGACTTAGCCTTAGCTATATCCTTTCTCCTACTCTGAGTTTCGCGCTTCTCGCCCTAGGGTTATCAATAATTTCGTCTTGCCCGGGAAGTACTGGAGAGCGGGTCATAATTTTCATAACACTCTCTTTGCCGCAGCCGCACCGAGGCATTCCGGGAGGACAAACACATGGGTCGGACAAGCGCCGAAATGCGCTCTTAACAAGCCTGTCTTCAAGTGAATGAAAAGAAATTACAACCAGCCTCCCTCCGGGTTTTAGTAACGAAACAGCTTTATCCAGAAACTCCTTTATATTGTCCAGCTCATTATTTACTGCAATCCTTAGTGCCTGAAATGTCTTCGTCGCGGGATGAATTCTAGCGGGATGAAACTTTTTCGGAATTGCTCCTGATACCACTTTGGCAAGCTCGGCTGAAGTTTCGATCGGTCTCTCTTTCCTTGCTTCGATTATATGACTGGCAATTCTCTTCGACCACTTTTCCTCACCGTATATTTTCAAGACTTTAGATATCTCATCAACACTCATTTCATTCACCAGATCATGCGCGGTAAAGCGGAGCCTGGGGTCCATTCTCATATCGAGCACTTCGTCTCTCATAAAGCTGAATCCTCTTTCGCTCGACTCTAGCTGAAAAGAAGACATCCCCAGATCTGCTACTATGCCGTCCACAAGCCCTATACCCAGGTCTTCCAGCACACTGTCTATCTGAGAGAAATTGCTGTTTCTTAGCACTACCCGGCTCTTATACTTGGATAGGAGATCGGCCGAAATGGATATTGCTTCCTCATCGACATCAAGACCGATAACCCGGCATTTGTACCCTGTATGCTCTAATATAGCCTGCGTATGTCCCCCGAGCCCGAGTGTGGCGTCTACGTATACGCCTCCTGTCTCGGTCACTAAATAATCCGTAACCTCTCTTGTCATAACCGACTTATGCATCGGTTTTGCCGTGTCTAGTAGAGGGCTTTCCATTATTTTATAGTCCTTGTCCGGCAAGTGTTTCTCTACTCTTTTTAAATTCTTCATACGCATGCTCTGACTGCTCAACGTCCCAAACTTCCTTAGACCATATTTCTATCCTCGTCAGCATGCCTACCATTACAACATCTCTATTTATACGAGCGTGGTTCCTGAGCGGCTGCGGTATGAGCACCCTCCCCTGTCCGTCGATCGGGCAGTCAACGGCCCCGCCCATAAGGTAGCGGAGAAAGGAGATAACCTCTTGTTTAAACTGAGGGAGCTCAGACACTTTACGCTCAATCTCGTTCCATTCCTTAAGAGGATATGCGACAAGGCATTTATCAAAATTCGTTATTACAAAGGTTTCATCCCCGTACTTTTCCTTACAAATTTCACGGAATTTAGCGGGCATGCTTACTCTGCCTTTATCGGTCATTGTGTGCTCGTAACGTCCTCTGAACATAATAGTACCATCTCATGCCACTTTATACCACTCTGAACCACTATATAATTTTGTATTAAGTTTGTCAAGTAAGGTTTTGATATTTATTGATTTTTTCCAAATCGGCGATAGGTGAAAATAAAATTATTTTTCCACTCATTATACCTGTATTAATATAAATAGAATTAGATGTGGCCCAGAGACTGATACTTCAACTATGCATCGTAACCACCTTATAACTATAAGTATTTAAATTTAGCCTAATTCCGCTATAAAATAATACCATGCCATTTTATACCACCCGGAGTTTGTAAACAGGTAGACATTCCGGGATTTTTATGTGTTTTTAAGATATAGTAGAATCGGAACTTTGAGTAAATTGATATATAATTCCCGTACTTTATAACTGCGATCAGATTATATATTTTGGGATTAACTTCTATGCCGGTTATTCGTATAAAACTGAGAGATAACAGCGAGGCAGTGTATTTCCAATCAATAATGGGAACCTACTCACACCTTGCCTGGGTAAGGACAGATGACCCCGCCTCCGGGGTGATAAACATTATAACGACACCGGACAGGGAAGATGAAGCAAGGGCGCTTTTGCAGGATTTAAAGAGTGAGCTTGATTTCGAAGAGATTGAATACACATGAAACAGCATGAAGAAATAACCCGCTCTGCCGGACTTGTCGGCTCACTTACCTTTCTAAGCAGGATTGCAGGGTACGCCCGGGATATGGTTATAGCATATTTCTTTGGCGCATCCGCCTCGACTGATGCATTCTGGGTAGCGTTTAGAATACCCAACCTCCTTAGGCGGCTCTTTGCCGAGGGGTCGCTCACGATCTCCTTTATTCCGGTTTTCACCGATTACCTGGAAAAAGGCAATAAAGAAGAGGCCAAAAAGGTCGCAGACACGGTATTTACGATACTGTTTTGTCTTTTAGTACTTATATCTATAGCGGGCGTGCTTCTCTCTCCATACATAATCAAATTATTCGCAGCCGGTTTCGACGCAGAAACGTTTGATCTGGCAGTAACGCTTAACCGCTACATGTTCCCGTATATACTATTCATTTCGCTTACCGCTCTATCCATGGGCGTGCTGAACTCGCTCAGGCATTTCTTCGCACCGGCCATTTCTCCCGCTCTTTCGAATATCTGCATTATAGCAGCAATATTTTTTATCCACCGGAGCCTCGGCGTCCCGATTTACTCTGCCGCTGTGGGCGTTATGCTGGGAGGGGTTCTCCAGTTTGCGCTGCAGCTTCCGTTTTTACAAACCCGCGGTTTTCTATTTGGATTTAATAAGAGCTTCAGACACCCGGCGGTCAAACGTATAGCCCTGTTAATTGTCCCTCAACTCTTCGGAGTAGCCGTTTACCAGATCAATATAATAGTCAACACACAGTACGCCTCGTTTATGCCTCAGGGGAGTATTTCCTACCTCTATTTTGCCGAGCGGCTGATAGAGTTCCCGCTTGGGATAATCGCCGTATCTATCGCAACCGTGCTGCTCCCGAGTCTCTCCTCACACATATCAAAAGGGGAATTCGGGAAATTCAGGGAGACCTACTCCTACACTTTGAGGATAATGCTCTTCATACTGATACCGGCCCTGGTAGGCCTTATCGTGCTCAGGGTACCTATCTGTAATCTCCTCTACCAGAGAGGCGAATTTTCCTATGCGGCTACAATATTTACCTCTCAGGCCATTTTCGGCTATGCGCTCGGGCTCTGGGCAGTCGGGGGGATAAGGATTACGGCCCCCGCTTTCTACGCGATGCAGGACACGAAAACCCCGGTCATAATTGCCTTTATAGCATTCATAGCCAACGCGGTATTCGGTTATGTGCTGGGCTTTAAGCTCGGGATGCTTCACACCGGCCTCGCCGTAGCAAGCTCTATCTCTTCTATTCTCAATTTTATTCTGCTCTTTTACCTGGTTGAGAGACGGGTCGGTGACATAAAGGTAAAATCCATACTGATTCTATGCGCAAAACTAGTCCCGATATCACTAATTATGGGCGCTGCGGCATGGAAGTTCTCGGGACTTGCGGATTGGAGCGATTCGCAATTTTCATGGGAGAAAATCGGCGTATTAGCAGGTTCGATCGTACTTTCGGCGGTGATTTACTTCGGGCTTGCAAAGTTGCTCAGGGTAAAAGAGTCGGACTTTCTGTTCGGTATGGTTAAAAGGAGACTAACCCGCGATTAGAGCTCTGTATCTGCATAGCTATTAAATATAAGTCTATACACCCACCCGAACAGATATTTAAAGCCCGGATATAAATTATGGTCTTTTCGAGTAAAGAAAGGCGGACAGAATCTACAGCAAACTGTCCGCCCCTGTATAGAATATTTAAAGCCCGTCAGCGTATAGCACAGAAACCGAAGTTCTGAGTTCCTCCAGGCTGTACAACATTGTTCCAGGAAACCCCATCGGCTGTAACGGTATTCCCGCTCTGTGAATATGTTGCATTCCACATATTCCTGACCGTGCCCCCAATTGAAAAGGAGACTAACCAGTCCTCCGGAGACGAGCCCGAGTTAGACACCGTCACCTGGGCGCAGTAACCCGCTCCCCAGTCGTCGTTTATGACGACGTTTGCGGTAACGTCCCCTCCGCCCGGAGGCGCGTTAAACTCGTCATCGTCGCTTGAGCTGCCGCATCCTGGATCTGAGGGATAATCGGTAAGCCCGTCGCCGTCGTTATCGAGGCCGTCAGAGCATTCAAAGACGGGCGGGGGCGGTGTAGGTGCAGGAGTTGGGGGAGGCGTTGGCGCAGGAGTCGGAGGCGGCGGGGTCGGTTGAGGTGTAGGCTGAGGAGTCGGCTCCGGAGGCGCAACTCTATCGGCACAGAAACCAAAATCAACCGAATTTCCCGGCGCGATCGTATTATTCCATGAAACGCCTTCTGCCGTAACTTCATCTCCTGACTGTGAATACTCGGCATTCCACATATCTTTAACGGTTCCTTCAATAGTAAAAGTAACGACCCAGTCTTCTGTGCTTGATCCGTTATTTGTAACCACTACCTGAGCGCAGTAACCGCTGCCCCAGTCGTCATTGATGGAGACTGAGGCGCTTACATCCCCTCCGCCCGGAGGCACGTTAAATTCGTCATTGTCGGTTACGCCGCTGCACCCGGGATCATCCGGATAATCAGTGAGACCGTCACCGTCGTTGTCGATACCGTCCGAGCAGGCCGCGACAGGAGGCGTGGGTGTAGGGGGAGGCACGTCGCCGTCCATAAGCCGGCTCAGGAGCGCCACTTTATCGTCCCAAACAGTCTGCCAGTCGTCTTGCAGGATCCCTCCTGTATCTCCGCTGTTGGGGTTCCACGACCAGTAAAAGAAGTTGGTCATGCCCTTACCGTCCATCCAGTTTATAAGGGCGTCCTGCCAATCCTTGTCTCTGGGGTCGCCGCCGTTTCCGTATCTGCCGCCGAACTCACCGATGATAACCGCATAGCCCTGCTCCACCAGATAACCGAAATGCGCCTCCCAGATCGCGGGCATGTTTCCGGGGAAACCGGAGTCGTTAAAATACGGCTGAACGAATACGTCCGGGCCATATACATGGGGGCTCAGTACGAGCTTATCCTCCGGTATGTTTAGAGGAAAACAATTAAACGGTTCGAGATTCCCACCCCACCAGTGAGGTATATTGCCCGAGCACGACGGATTTTCCTGTACACCCTGGACGAATATCAATATATCGGGGTTTACAGTGAGAACCTCTGAAGCGGCCAGCTCCGCGGCTAATTTCCAGTCGGTTGCCGTTACCCCGGTGCCCCAGGTCGCGGACCCGTGAGGCTCGTTCTTTATATCTATAGCAAAAAAACGCTCGACGTTTCTGTACCTGTCAGCTATAAATGTCAGGTCGTCTATCCAATCCTGCTCAGAGTAGCTCCCCGTATACCAGAGCTCATCTATAGTCTGGCAATCCGAGGTGTGGTGATCGAGAAGTATGTAGAACCCCTGTCTGTCGAGCTCCTCTACGACCCTGTCCATAATATCCAGTGACCCGAGTCCCTGAAGGTCCGGGTTTGCCGAATAATCGATGCTGGTCGGACTAACGTTGTCCAGGGTTCCGGGGCAGAAAGGCAGCCTAATTGCAGTAAAGCCGAGCCCCTTAATCTGCCCGATCATATCCTTCCAGTTCCGGGCCCAGAGACCGTGTACTACATTATTGTTAGTCTCAAAACCAAACCAGCTCACACCGTAAAGGTTTATTTCCTGAGCCTGATCGTTCAGTACCTTG
>QIHJ01000238.1 GCA_003229065.1 Candidatus Dadabacteria bacterium | reverse complement strand
CTGTAACAGCAGGAGATTTCACAGCGGGGAGCATCGCCTCCATCTGCTCCAATTTAGGGGAGATCTTCCCGAGAATCCCCGATGAGCGGAGAAGGCCGCTAATGCCGAGCTTTTGGTACAGGTACAGAAAGGGAAGCATAAGCTTTAGCCGTGCGGGGTATGGGAAAAGTGAGAATATAGCCCCTCTATGAAGCTTATCACCTGCGCCTCTGTCATACCGCCTTTCGATCTGTGAGCGGGCAGCTTCAATAAGAGAGCCGTACTGTACACCGGAAGGACACGCGGGCTCGCACGCAAGACACCCGAGGCACATGTCCAGGTGCTCCACGAGTGATCCCCCCATAGGTATCTCGCCGTGAAGGGCGGCCTTCATTAGATAAATCCGGCCCCTCGGGGAATCTAGCTCGTTCCCTGTCTCAAGATAGGTCGGACACGCGGAGAGACAGAACCCGCAGTGCACGCAGTCCTTTATAAGCTCTGCGCTCGGTCTGTCCTGGTCATCGAATGCGCTTTGTATCGAATCGGCCATGATCTCTTTTCAGTCCTTCTTACTCACTTTAAAATAGAGCCTTTCCTGCTGAGCATCCTCGAGCGCGTCTCTATACTCGGTATCGTCAGCAAATGAAGTACTGACGAGCCGCCTGCAAGCTATGCTGAAGTTTAACTGCGGCTCGCTGAAAGGGTAAGGCGTCACTGTATAGTTTAACCCGTCCGGGGACTCCATCTTCAGGGTTATATTATTACCCGCATAATCAAGAGGCGCATCGGCAATTTCAACCGATCTCCAGCCGTGGCATAGGGTTAGCGAAACTATATCGCCAATCTGAAGCAGTTTCAGATTGACTTTTATATCCCTAGGCATCTCATCAAGAGAGAAGCCGTTAAGCTCTATACCCAATTTGTCCGCTATAAACTGTTCTAGCTCAATTTTCAAACGCCGGGCGCTTACATCCTCGGGGTCTTTATCCAGAGTAAGCTGGTTGAACCTTGCGAAATGAAGCGCGGTTAACGAAGACGCATAAGGGTGATCGTCCGCGTTAACTCTGAAGCAGCGCTCCCAAATCTCCGACTGGTCTCTGGTGTCCATCTCCGCGAAATTTGCGGGATAGCCGGATTCGTGGTCGATCTTGGGAAACGCGTCCCACCCCTTCCACCCCGAGTCGTGCTCCCTTACAGCAAAGAGCACCTCCTCTCTCGGCTCGGGCCCGGAGAAGCGCTCGTTACCCCAATACTCCATTATCTCACCGGCAAGTCTGGAATGGTCGTCTTGGGCAATCAGCACCCAGCCCTCTTTATCTTCTCTGCGAATCATCAGATATACCTGCCGGG
This sequence comes from Candidatus Dadabacteria bacterium, assembly GCA_003229065.1. Classification (GTDB taxonomy): domain Bacteria; phylum Desulfobacterota_D; class UBA1144; order Nemesobacterales; family UBA2774; genus UBA2774. Next base: position 13,126 of record QIHJ01000238.1, on the reverse strand, counting down.
GTTTAATATGCCTGCAGGATCGAAGTTGGATTTAATCCTCTTCATGAGAGCGAGCCCCGAGCCCATATCGCCCCATACGTCAACCCCTGATTTCAGACCGGGCGGGGCGGCTTCGATTACAAGGCTTACGCCCAGAGACCCCGCATACTGACGAAGACTCTTCACAAGAGACGACAGGGAGGAGGACTCGCCTTTAAGCGTAATATCCACGATACCGTTTCCGGCCTTGGAGGAGGCGTATACCGTTACATCTTTGTGGATTGCGTGTTCTTCAAGCTCACTAAAGACCCTCGGCACATCCGTTATCAACACCCCGGCTTTTAATTTAACCATGTTCTCTTGAGCCGTGTTCCAGGGATAATTTACAATCTCTTCCCAGAGTTTTTCCTCCTGTGCTCCGTTGACTGTGACCCCTTGAGCGCGGCCTTTATTACATACCTTTTTGACAAGGGACATCTGCTCGCTGACTGCCTTGTCAACGTTCATTACTCTAATGGCGAGAGCGTATTTTCTTCTTTTAAGCTCTATACCGGTACGCTCCGCGACCTCTCTTGCGAGCGCCGGGTTTAGCAGCTCGAGTGAATTCATTACGAGGTCCGACTTAAGCAGCTCCATTACTGTTTCTGAGCATTTTTCAAGGGTAGTGAAGCTCACTAGATAGCTCTCGCTGCGCTCGGGGATGGAATAGAGCCTTAGCGTGGCCTCGGTAATTATTCCGAGTGTGCCGAGCGACCCCACATAGAGCTTGGGCAGGTCGTATCCCGCTACGTTTTTAACCACCTTGGAGCCGCCTTTAAACACTGTGCCGTCCGCTCTTACGACCCTTATCCCGATAAGAAGCTCCCTGAGCGTCCCGTAACGGAGCCTGAGCGGACCGCTTGCGTTTGAGGCGATGATACCCCCAAGCGTTGCTCCACGGGCGGTGTGCATAGGGTTTACGGGTAAATATTGGCCGTTACTTTTGAGTGCCCTCTGAAGACTTTCAAGCGTAATTCCGCACTCTGCTGTAGCCACCAGGTCCCGGGCTTCGTGCTCGAGCACGCGGTTCAGCTTTTGTGTTGAGAGCAGGACGTCCAATTGCGGAGGGATATTCCCGAGACTCCTTTTGGTGCCCGAGCCCATAGGGATTACCGAAACCGATTCCCGGGAGGCAACCTTCATAATCTCCGATATCTGCCGCTCAGTTTCCGGGAACAATACGGCCTTCGGAACCAAACCGTCTACGGAGTAGCTCTCGAGCTCTGATCTATCTACCAGGGAATTGGACTTACCTGTAATTGAGAGAATTTCTTTTATAGTTTTTGATTCAGCCATTTGTTCGTTTTTTTCGCTCGATTTTGTTATGACTAGAGGAATAAATTTCTATGCTTAACCCCGCGTGAGAAAATCAATACATCTCACCCTGCCCGGCTTTTTGTACCGGATGCTCTTTGAACGATTTCATCCCGGGCTCAACGCATGTCCTGGGGGTCGGGAAAACCTTGCCCGGATTGCATAGACCTTTGGAATCAAACGAGCACCTCAGAAGGTTCATCGTGTCGAGATCGCTCTCATCGAACATGAGGGACAAGAACCTCTTCTTATCGTGCCCCACGCCGTGCTCGCCCGTGATGCTCCCGCCTGATTCGACGCAGACAGAGAGTATGTCCCCCGCAAGCTCAAGCGCTTTTTGGTGCTCACCCTCGCAAGTCCCGTCGTATAGAACGAGCGGGTGCAGGTTGCCGTCTCCTGCATGGAATACATTGGCCACCCTGAGCCCGTACTTCGTACTCAGCTCGCCCACCTTGCCCAGCACCTCTGCGAGCTTGCTTCTGGGAATTACGCCGTCCTGAACGTAATAATCTGAGCTAATGCGCCCCATAGCGGGAAAGGCGCTCTTTCTGCCTTTCCAAAACAGCTCTCTTTCCTGCTCGTCTTTAGCTATTTTTATCTCGTTAGCATTGTTATCTCTAAGCACGTTCTGTACAATGGGTAGCTGTGCCGTGACTTCGGCCTCCGGGCCGTCCAGCTCTACGAGTAATATTGCACCCGCGTCCACTGGATAACCGCAGCCGATCGCCTCCTCTACCGAGCGTATGCATAGGTTGTCCATTATTTCCATACCGGCAGGAATTACGCCTCTTGCCGTAATCCCCGAGACGGAGGCGCCCGCATCTTCGATCTTGTCAAACGTAGCGAATAGAGTCTCCACCGACTCGGGCTTGCGTACTATTCTCAGCACAACTTTCGTCACAATCCCCAGAAGCCCTTCAGAGCCCACCACAAGCCCGACCAGGTCATACCCCGGATGGTCCGGGGTCTTGCCCCCGAGCTCCACTATATCACCATCAGGAACCACTACTTCGAGCCCGAGCACGTGGTTTGATGTAACGCCGTACTTAAGGCAGTGTACGCCTCCCGAGTTCTCGGCTACGTTCCCGCCTATAGTGCATACTATCTGGCTTGAAGGATCAGGAGCATAATAATAGCCAAAAGGGCTTACAGCCTGTGTGACAGAAAGGTTAACGACGCCGGGCTCGACAACTACGCGCTCGTTTGCGATATCAACTTCCAGAATCTTGTTCATGCGTGAGAGCGAGATTACAATACCCTCCGCCGTAGGGAGCGCTCCTCCCGAAAGTCCCGTACCCGCACCTCTCGGCACATAGGGAATGTTATGCTCAAAACATTCTCTGACAACCCGGGATACCTGTTGAGTAGTTTCGGGAAGCACTACGAAAACAGGTTTTATTCTATAGCCTGGAAGGGCATCGCACTCAAACGCTATCAATTCATCGTCTGAAGATATTACTCCCCGAGCTCCGAGTATGGCGAGCAGCTTGTCTTTAAAACCGATCTTCCAATCTGGCGACATCGCAACGTGTCCTGGATACTGAGGGTTTGTCTATATAAATACGGCATCATTATATCATTATTCGGACCAGAGACCAATTTAACGGGTCATATGAGAAAATAACTGGTCGTTATTATTAAAAAACCTTGACAATCCCTGCTAAGACGGTAAATTGAATGGTTTACTTCTAAGAATAAGAGGCAGAAAATGAAGAGTTATATGGCTAGAAGCCAGGATTTTGAAAAGAAATGGTACCTGATCGACGCAAACGGTAAAACCGTGGGGCGGATTGCAACGAGAATCGCAACGATTTTGAGGGGAAAGGGAAAGCCCGAGTTTACACCGCACGCGGACATAGGGGACTTCGTTATAGTAGTCAATGCCGAGAAAGTCGTATTTACGGGAGATAAGTGGAGCCAGAAGACTTATTATAGGCACAGCAATCATCCCGGGGGCATTAAAGAGATTACAGCGGAGAAACTGCTTCAGAAACAACCCGAGGAAATACTAAAGAAAGCTGTTTGGGGAATGCTTCCCAAGAACAAATGGCAGGACAAACTACTTAGTCGTTTAAAAGTATACGCCGGAGGCGAGCACCCGCATGCTCCCCAGCAGCCTGAAACACTGGAGGTATAATAATTACTATGGCTGAAGTTAATCACTACGGAACAGGAAGAAGGAAAACGTCTATTGCCCGTGTATGGCTCCGGGAAGGAGACGGCAAGATAACAATTAACAAACGCACTCCTGAAGAATACTTTCCGCGCGACGCCTGGTTAATACACGCGCTCGAGCCGCTTGATACAACACAGACGAAAGGGAAGTTCAACGTCCTTGTCGATGTCAAAGGAGGAGGGCTTACAGGGCAGGCCGGAGCCGTCAGACACGGCATTGCAAGAGCGCTCCTTAAAGCGGATGAGTCTTACAAACAACCTCTTAAATCTGCAGGTCAGCTCAGAAGAGATCCGAGGATGGTTGAAAGAAAGAAATACGGACTCAGAAAAGCGAGACGCGGACAGCAGTTCTCAAAGAGGTAATCACCGACTTGTCTACAACTAAAAAGAAGAAGTCCATAAGTACTAAGAAAAAAAGAATTGCGCCTCCTAAAGGTAAGCTAGGCGTACTTCTTCCCGGTATGAGCGGGGCCGTAAGCACTACTTTTATCGCAGGTGTCGAGGCGATCAAGAAAGGCTTGGGTAAACCGGTAGGATCACTTACCCAGATGGGCAGGATCAGACTCGGGAAGAGGACCGACAAGAAGTCCCCACTTATTAAGGAATTCATACCGCTTTGCGAGCTGGACGACCTGGTGTTTGCGGGATGGGATATATATAAAGACGACTGTTATGAGGCGTGTTTAAAAGCGGGCGTGCTTGAAAAGGAGCTTGTGGAAGAGCTCAAGGATACGCTTAAGCAAACCAGTCCGATGCCAGCCGTTTTCAGCAGGAAGTACGTAAAGAACCTTAACGGTAAACACTTGAAAAGCGGCAAGACCAAGATGGACCTTGCACGCCAGTTAATTGGCGACATTAAAAACTTCAAAAAACAAAGCGGAGTCGACCGCCTTGTAATGGTATGGTGCGGGAGTACCGAGGTATATATACAGGCCGCCGCCGTACACTCATCTATTAAATCGTTTGAAGACGGGCTTAAGAATAATCATCCCAGCATCGCACCCAGCATGATTTACGCCTATGCGGCTATTAAATGCGGCGCAGCCTACGCAAACGGAGCGCCTAATCTGTCGGCTGACGTGCCCGCCCTGATCAAACTCGCGAAGAAGAACAACGTTCCGCTTGCAGGAAAGGATTTTAAGACCGGTCAGACACTGATGAAAACCATACTAGGCCCGGGGCTCAAGAGCAGGATGATAGGGCTTAGCGGCTGGTTCTCGACAAATATACTCGGGAACAGGGACGGAGAAGTCCTGGACGATCCCTATTCTTTTAAAACTAAGGAAGAGAGCAAGCTCAGCGTGCTAGAACATCTGTTCCAGCCCGATCTCTACCCCGATCTTTACTCGGACGTATACCACAAGGTAAGAATTAACTATTATCCTCCCAGGGGGGACGCTAAGGAAGCATGGGACAATATAGACATATTCGGCTGGCTCGGATATCCGATGCAGATAAAGGTTAATTTCCTTTGCCGTGACAGCATACTTGCGGCGCCTATTGTGCTGGACTTGGTGCTGTTTTTAGATTTGGCGCAGAGGACCGGGTTTGACGGGATACAGGAGTGGCTGTCCTTTTACTTCAAGAGCCCTATGTACGCTGAGGGACTATACCCGGAGCACGACGTATTCATTCAGCTCATGAAGCTTAAAAACACTCTCCGTTATATAAAGGGCGAAGAGCTTATAACTCACCTGGGACTGGACTACTACAACCTGATGTAAAACAGTAAGACCCGCCCAACTTTTTTAAATTAACCGGAAATTATTTAGGATTAAAGAGTCCTCGGGATTTAGCCTCTTGAGTGTGCAGCCCGCCCGGGTCAGGCTTCGGCGCTGATTGCGAGCCACTTACGCGGAATGAAGAGCTCACCGTCACGGTCAGGGCGGCCGTGCTGCTCAAGAGCCGGCTCTACAGACCCCCTCATAGCCTCGATCGCTTCACTAATCGGGTAACCTCTCAGCGCTCCCGCAGCATACTGCTGAAAAGCGCTTATATACTCCCAGGCTTCTCTGTGCATTTCTAAAGTGAATTCAGAAGCCTCTACGAGCTTAAAACCGGCCTGCTCTACCAGGTCTTCATAGTACGACTTGGGTAGGAACTTTGCAGCCTCTGTTTTAACATCGCTCTTCTGGCGCTTAACACCGCGCTCTCTTAGGTAATGAACAGCGTTTTTGACCTGGGTTCTGTAGAACGGCAGGGTATCGGCAGGCCTTGCTTCTTCATAAAACGCTGTGTTGAAGAATAACAGTCCGCCGGGCTTTAACGCTTTCTTGATGCGCTTAATGCTGTCCAGCTGGTCGTCCTTTGATAGATAGTGTATGCCGTTTCCCCAGACCGCGATGTCTACGCTCTGGTCGGGAATCGTCATATCTTCGATGGATGAATGAACCATTTTAAGCCTGTCTACTGTTTTTTCTAATCTCGAGTGGGCCAGTTTAAGGGCCTCCGAGGACTGGTCAAGGCACATAACGGCAGCCGTTTTCCAGCTATCCGGCAGGTTGTCAAAGACAATCTGAACCATGGTGCCCGCGCCTGTTGCGACATCGAGGAGCGCTTCTATGCCGCTCACGCCCTTTCTCCTCATTATCTCAACCCAGCTGTGTATACAGTCTGTGTTTACCTTCCTATATTCTTCTGTATCGGCAAACGGCTCATAATTGTATTGCTCTTGATCCATTTTCGATATATCCACATTCTTATTCACTTTTTCCATGTATAAAACCTCCGTTCTTACCTCGCGTCCCCTGCTGAAATATACCTTTTCTATCTAAGTACTATTTTGTCTAGAAACTCTGATTCAACCCCCGGCTTATCGATTATAACACGTGAAAGATTAAAAATAAATATACCCCCGCTATAATATTATAGTCTATACACCTCTTTTGTCACCCCATATAATTTTATGCAGCTGGGGCAGCACCCTTACGCCTGAGAGATTGTCACTCATGACCTTTTCAGTAATCCACCCTACCCCCAGGCCGCCGGCGGGCTGAAATATAATGTGGGCTTTAATCCCATGCCGATCTAATATATTTACGGCGTACTCGAAGTCGACCTCGTCCTGTATTACGAATTTAAGCTGATCGCCGGAGCGGAGCTTTGAATAGAGTGTAAAGTCCATCCGCTCATGCATGCCCGAGCCCGGACATTTACAATCCATGCTTATGACGCACTTTTCGGTCCAGAACACAGCCGGCGGCATCTTGTGCCCGCTCGTTTCAAGGAGGATGTTATAATTCATCTCAATTAACTCTGCTGCAAGCGCCGAAACTTCATCCATCTGTATAAGGGGCTCGCCGCCGGTAATACATACACGCGTGCAATCCCACTTCTCCACTTGCTCTATAATACCGGCCACCGAAACCTCCTTAAAGTCCCTCCCCTCGACTGCGTACATCGTATCGCACCAGGAACAGCGCAAATCACAGGCAAAGAGCCTTACAAAAACGGTGGGCATTCCAATGTCTATCCCTTCGCCCTGTATGGAATAAAATATCTCGCTTATCTTCATATCAGGTACTCTGTGGGGTCGGGTACGCCGGATTCCGAAAAGGCTCTCTTACGCTCCCTGCACGAGCTGCACGTGCCGCAGTGTAGCGCCCCTCCCTTGTAACAGGTCCAGGTGTCTTTAAACGACACGCCGAGCTCCCGGCCCAGTTTTACTATCTCTGATTTGTCGCTGTCTACAAACGGCGCTTTTATGGTGAGCCCGGGCATGTCCGTTGCGAGTCTCTCGGCGCTTTGAAATGCCTCTACAAATTCGTGCCTGCAGTCCGGGTATACGCCCCGGTCAGAGAAATGTGCCCCGAAGTACACGTTTTCAACCCCGAGGCTGACGGCGTATCCGATGGCTATTGAAAGAAATATGGCGTTACGGTTGGGCACTATAGTCACCTGAAGAGTTTCGTAGTGCTCCGCGGTCTCCGGCACCTCGGGGACCTGAACACAAGAGTCCGTAAGGGCTGAGCCCGAAAGGAGCTCTTTCATAGAGGAGAGATCGACGGTTTTATGCGGCACGTCGAGTTTCCGGCATATGTTTTCTGCGTACTCCGCCTCCTTTACATGTCTCTGACCGTAAAGAAAGGTGAGCGTTTTAACGCCGTAGCCCTTGTCGAGTGTTTTATAGAGAAGCGTCGTGCTGTCGATGCCTCCCGAGACTATGATTACCGCTTTTTCACTCATAGGAATATATTATATGGGCTGTACAGATTATGGACAAGTGACAGGTAGGCCCGGTTGGGCTCTAAGAGTTAGTTTAGTTTTGCGCCGGGTTCCTTATTCTTCGACACTATATCGTAAAAGTTCTCCAATTTGTCCTCGAGCTCGTCTACGTGGCTAATTACTTCATGTATCTGTTTGTCCAGGTCCCGGGCCTCTATATCGATGTCCTCGCACCTCTTCCACTCGATGATGTGCCCCTTTATGTGGTCGAATGCCGCATACATGGACTTCATATCATCAGCTATGCGGGAAAGACTCACCACGATTTCCTTTTTCTCCTTCTTACGGCTTATGTATCCGATCCATATGAAGGCGAAAATGAATGCGAGGATAAGTATCCCCTGGGGGAGAGCAGTTTGAGCGGTAGGATAGATTCCCAGCGCGTCTATCGTGGGCAGGAAATCGAGGAGAGTTACACCTATAATCCCCGCCTCCTGAAACTCCCGGATACCCTTGCCTAATAAGATAAAAGAGAGGAAATATAGGAATACGCTCGTAACACTGAAAAAGTATTTTATAGGTATTGTTAGAGCCAGCTTGAAAATTACGAAGAATAAGACAACCAGAACCGCAACGCCTGCGACAAACCCCCATATAACGGCAGACTGTGTGCTCTCAGACTGGAACCAAAGGGCCTGGTAAAAGAGCACCGTCTCAAAAGCCTCTCTGTATACGGCGAAAAACGATACTCCCGCAAGCGCCAAAACGTTCTTTTTAGAAACGGCGCTTTCTACTTTATTTTTAATATAGCTCTTCCATTTCTGAACTTCTATCTTGGTAATAAGCCAGTAGCTTACATAGAAAAGAACCGCGGCAGCCATTAGAGCAGTCACGCCCTCAATGATCTCCCTCTGGGCTCCGCTTATGTTAATTACAGTCCTTGCCAGGAACCATGTGAGAAGACCTGCGATCAAAGCCGCGATCCAGCCGTAATGTATATATTTAATCGAGCTCCGAGACCCGGTCGCGCCCAGAAATGCTATAATCGCTGCTATAATCAAAATCGCTTCGAGCCCTTCCCGTACTATTATTGCAAAGGAGTTTGTAAACGAGACCATGCTGCTTAATTGCTTACGGTCCTGGAGCTCCCCGGAGGCCTGAACCAGACCGGCCTGGATATCGGCATTGATAATTTCCACCTCAGACAGGGGCGCATCCGAGCTGAGTGCCCCTCTAAGCTCGGCGAACTTACTCTCAAGCGTTGTAGCCAAAACCCTGTCTTTTATAAATAAGGACGATTCTATTTTTTCAAAACCGAGCAGGTACGCGTCTAGCGCCTTTGTATAAGCCTCATCAGAATTACCCTTTGAATAGAGCAGGACACTCTCATTTAACAGTGAGGCTGTAAGCGCTATAGATTCATTCTCCAGCTCCCCTGTATCCGCACCGCCGCCCCTTATCATCGATAGTACGCTCACAAGCCCGTCTTCACCGTCCGTCTGCCCGGCTACTCTTTCCTTAATCTCAGCGTTTGTAAGGGTTGCGAGCACTCTGTAGTCATTTAAATCATCCGGGATATCGGTAAACGCTTCACCGCTCAGGGTTTTACCATCATTCATGCCCAGAGACAAGACGTAATAAGAGATATCCCATTTTCCGTCATTCGTGAGCCTGGGAAAAGACGGCATTGCCGTGCCCGCGATCCCGAAGCTCGTCGTGTTGTAGACCTTAAAGGGAGAAAGACCGTCTGTGAATTCAGGGTCTGTGAAGTCAGCGGGCTTGGGGTTAAAACCGTAAGAGAGCTGCCCGTCCGCAGCGCCGGTGACACCGTGGCACTGTGCGCAGTTAACCATGTAAAGCTCCTGCCCCGAAGCGAACGAAGGGCTTTTTTCGGGGTGGGGCACAATGCCGTAGGAGATAATCAGCTTCTCTTTTATTACTGAAGAAAGCACCTCTACTTCGTTTACGGGAGATTTATTTTCAATAAGCGCGCTAAGCTCTGATAACTCGGGCCCGATAGCCGCCTTGTCGCCGCCAGAGGCCGCGAGCTTGGCGAATAACTCCTTTACCTGGGAGGAGAATTCCAGCATCTCGGCGTATTCGCCGGTGTTTATAATTACACCCTGGGATACGGCGTTTTGGTAATCGCCGCCTATGTAGTCAACGAGAGAAAGTATACGCTTGGCGTCTTCCGAAGCTTCGGTCTGAGTTGGAATAAATAGCAGCGGCGTGATGATTAAAATGAAGGCGAAAAATGCCCTATATATTTGCACTTTATTGAAATTCCTTAAGCTCCTTGATGATTTAAAAAGGATACCTAACCAGTATACCCGCTGTGCTCGTAAAAGATAATGAAATTGATTATCAATTCTGCAAGGCTTTCAGAGTACCATAACAGGTTTGAGTGTCAAGCATATGTTTTACTAACTATTTGCAGGATGTTCCGGCCCTGGCTATAAGTGTAACTGATAGGTATTCCTTACAAAGTACACCCTTCCAACCTTCGCTAAAGCTCCACCTAGGCAAGTGAGTACCTCAGGGCGCGCGGATTTTAAGAATACTCCCTACCCCTCCTTTTCCAAAGGAGGGAATTAAAGAAAAAGCAAAAGATGAGATCCCGGCTCGGAGGCCGGGATGACCCGACTTCGCTAAAGCTACGTCGCGGCAAGCAGAATACAAGATACAGGATAACTACAAATCCCCCCCTGACCCCCCTTTTTCTAAGGGGGGAATATAAGGTGGATGTCTATTAAATTACTTTGGACTGTCTTCTGCGTGCCGCTATTAATCCGGCAATGCCCAAAACTCCGGCCATCGCAATAATCCCCCACTCGGACAGTGTAGGGATGGGTCTTGGTTCAGGTACTCTCAGATCCGCGATTAATTGATCACAATTTCTATACAAATATAAAATACCATTAATTGTGACAGCTCCATCAGGAGTAGATGAATTTTCAATAAGCTCGGTAAGCGCGGCAATCTGCCCGGGCAGTACCTCCATCGCGAATATCAGTGTGTCAAACCCCTGAGGTTCATTTTCAAAATCACAGTCTATACCTCCTGGTATGACAGCCCCTGTGCCGAGCGTTATTTCGTCATCTCCCGCAGCGCCTCTTAGGGGAAAATCCGCAGTTGCGTTCGTAATGGTACTGTAGGAGACAAAGACCTTGTCATCGTCGGCTCCAAGGGAAACCGTTACATCTGAAGACGCGTTTGTTATAGTGGAGTTTATAATAGTAACATCCTCTTTGCCCGGACCCCCGGTGAATGCGCGGCTAATATTAGGGCCTGTAGATATGGTGCTCCCGGTGATTATGGCCGTGTCGCTGCCGGGACCTACGCTTATTGTGATGCCTCCGACAGTTGTTATTACGTCAGAGTCTTTTATAACCACATTATCGTCTCCGGAGTTAAAGAAAAGAGTGGAGCCGGTGCCTTCTACTTTAGCCCTGTTGAGCGTAATCTCGTCCGGTCCGTTACCCGTATTAATAGCTCGATCTTCTCCCACTACCGCAGCTCTGTTAACATCCACGTGGTTCGCTCCGTTACCTAAATCTATAGCCGAAAAATTATTTGTATCTATATTCCCGCCGGGAAGCACGTGCACCTGAACACCGTTGTTATTCCCACCCTGCTGTACGCCGTTGGGATCGGGGTTAGGCGGGCTGCTGTTGCAGGTAAACGTATCCGGTGCGCCTTCTACGCACACACCAAAAGAGATTTGTTGGTAGGTAAATAAGGTTACAACTGTTATAATACTTATAAGGAACAATCTATCCATCTATCCATTCCTCCATGCTCTAATCAAGCAAGTTTTGGGTATCTTATCACATAAAAGATAAGCCTGATAGGCTGAAGCTTCTGACAGGGCGGGGGTATCTTATTGTGCTAAACTTCCTGCACCATATAAATTAATCTCGTCGGGGATTTCGGTAAAGAACGGATATTTGGAACGCTATATCTTATTAAGCCGCTGAAATACCTTTTCTTCTGGCTACATAGAGAAGACCTGCTATTCCGAGAATTCCCGCCATCGCAATAAGCCCCCACTCGGACAGTGTAGGGACGGGTCTAACTACACGGACACCAACAAGCTGGTTTACGATAACCTCGCAATTTATCCATTCGTAAAAAATTTCGTTTATTGTGATACTATCGCCCGCGGGGTTAGCAGCGGCAAGCTCTGAAGATAGGAAAAGAAGCGCTTCTTCGGGCACGTCCATGGCGAAAATCAGAGTATCAAACTGACTTCCGCAATCGATACCGCCGTTTAAAACTGCTCCTGTTCCGAGCGTGATTGTATCATCCTGGTTGCCTGTGTCGACTGCAAAGAATCCGCCGCCGCCGGTGATTACAGAGTCAATTATGGTTACCTGATCGCTTTGGTTAGCGGTTTCAATTCCGTCATTGCTAAGACTGGTCACAACAGAACCGGTAACCATTACCACATCATCCTGATTGCCTGATTCAATCGCTCTTTCTAAAGAAGATACAAGACTATCAATAACTGTTATATTGTCAGATTGGTTGCCCGACTGCACTCCTGAGGCTTCTGCCCTTAAAGTCCCGCCGGTAATGGTTATATTATCGTTTCCATTGGTTGTTTGAACAGCGTCTAAATTGCCCGGCTGACCCTGAGTGTTAATTTCCGCCCCCGCCAAGATATTAACTGTTACATCGTTAATAGTATCAGACTGAACACCGTTTAAGTCCGGGTTCGGAGGATTGGTGTTGCAGGTGAAAGTGTCCGCAGGGCCTTCCACGCAGACCGCGAAAGATAAATCCAGATATGTAAAGCTAATTGCTACAACTATTATTGTTGCGATTAGAAGTTTTTTCATCCTGTGTATCCTCCATTAAAGAAGTAGGCTAGAGCTAGCCTAACATAAATCGAGACAAAAACATATAGAAAAAAATAAGTATTTATGCACCGGATACCGCCGGAAAAATCCAAGCTCTTGCAACGGTTTGACTTTTATTTATTATTATTAGGCCCCAAGGATTTATTATTAGAATCAAAGTAAAGAGAGAGAGATGCCTGAAGATAAAGAAAATTTATTTACCGAGTTTCCTCCCGTCACTCCTGAGGAGTGGAAGAAGCTTATCGAAAAAGACCTCAAGGGCCGGAGCGTAGACACCCTCAAATGGAAGCCCTACGCAAATTTCACGGTGGAGCCTTTCTACACGGAAGAGGACCTGGAGCCGCTTAAGTACATTACCGGCCCCGACCCGGGACAATTCCCCTACACAAGAGGCACGGGAGTTGAGAATAACGATTGGAATATAAACGAATATATATCATACAACGACATACAATCCGCCAATAAGGCAGCGATCGAATGCCTTAGAATGGGCGCTCAATCCCTCACATTTGTATGCAAGGTTGAAAATAGCGGCATAAGCGGAGTGCCGGTACAAAATAAAGAGGATATGTCGGCGCTCCTTAGAGATATAC
>QIHJ01000246.1 GCA_003229065.1 Candidatus Dadabacteria bacterium | reverse complement strand
GTGAACATCTTTCCCTCCACTCCTTTGAGTGTGAGTATCGGGAGGTAAACAATGATGATTATTCCCACGGCAAAGACGATCGGGCGCACCACTTCCTTCCCGGATTCGAGTACGATTCCGATAGTACTTTTTCTTCTTCCCGCTCCCCCGCTGATTCCTTGTTCTGCATCTTTTCTTTCGGACAGGTGTCGCATTATGTTCTCGACCATCACCACAGAGCCGTCCACGATGAGTCCGAAGTCGATCGCCCCAAGACTCATTAGGTTCCCCGATATGCCGAAATAATTCATTCCCGTAAACGCAAAGAGCATCGAGATAGGGATGGAGACGGCAACTATAAGCCCGGCCTTAAAATTCCCCAGCAGTAGGAAGAGAATAACTATTACGAGAAGAGCTCCTTCAGTGAGGTTTTTTGAAACGGTCTTGATAGTTTTTTTGACTAATTCTGTGCGATCGTAATATGCGTCGATAGTCACACCGGGAGGAAGAGATTTTTGTATATCCTCGATTCTTTCCTTTACGCGGTTTACGACTGTCCTTGAGTTCTCTCCAACGAGCATCATTACAACGCCGGTAACAATTTCCCCTTTTCCGTCACGCGTTACCGCCCCCTGCCTAACCATTGGTGCGAACTTCACTTCTGCGATATTCCTTATATATATGGGGGTGCCTTCGTTTCTAGTGCTTACTACTATATTCTCTATGTCGGAAAGATCCTTTATAAGCCCTTCGCCTCGTATCAGATACTGCTCCTGGTTACGCTCTATATATCCACCTCCGGCATTTGAGTTGTTTTTCTCAAGAGCCTCGAAAACCACGTCGATGGGAAGGTTATATGAGGCGAGCTTTGCGGTCTTGATCCCTACTTCGTAAGTTTTAAGCTCTCCCCCGTATGTGTTGACTTCGACCACGCCGGGAACGGATTTAAGTTTGAATGCGATGTCCCATTCCAAAATCGAGCGGAGTTCCATTAATGAATAATCTTCGCCTTTTACTTCGAATTGATAGACCTCACCCAAGCCGGTTGATATGGGACCCATCTCCGGTCTGCCGAACCCTTCGGGAATCATCTCCCGTGCCTGAGGTAGTCGCTCCATAACAAGTCGTCGGGCAAAATAGAATTCCACGCTCTCTTCGAAAGTTACTGTCACCGCTGAGAGGCCAAACCTCGAGACTGAGCGTATGGACTCGATTCCCGGGAGCCCGGACATTGCGGTTTCTACTGGAAAAGTTATGAACTGTTCCACTTCCACGGGACCTAGACCGGGGGCATCGGTGAGGATCTGCACTTGGTTGGGTGTTACGTCAGGTACTGCATCGATCGGAAGTTGAAAAATCGCTCGCGTACCGATGCCTATAATCAGAAGAACGAATACGATAATCAAAAACCTGTTGTTTAATGAGAATTCCAGTGTCTGGTTTAACATTTATAAATACTCCTCTTATTTAGTGTGCATGTCCTTCGCCCATTTCTTCTTTTAATAGAAGAGATTTAAGGTAAAACCCTCCTGTCGTGACTACGTTCTCGCCTGCTTCAAGTCCGCTTATCACCTCTACGAATTCCTCGGATTTAGGACCGAGAGAGAGTTCCCTCAATTCAAAACTACTTTCATCCTCCCTGACAAATGCTGAGGGGTTACCCCGTATTTGCTGAATGGCCGAGCTCGGTATCGAAATTACCTCCGTCGCTCCTGTAGGGGGTGTTGAGATTCTTGCGGTGGCGAACATCCCCGGCTTAAGTCTGTAATCGGGATTATCGAGTTCGACCCTTGCCTTTGCTGTCCGTGTGGACTCATCGATTATATCGCTTATATATGCGATCTTCCCATTGAAATGTTCACCCGGGAAAGAATCAACTTCTATAGTCACGTTCTTACCCAATTTCACCCAGTCGAGGTCTTTCTCATATATATCAAGCTGAATCCAGAGGTGCGTAAGATCGGCGATGACGTATGGTTTATCTTCGGGCTTTATGAGCTCTCCCAGAACGATATGCTGCTCCACTACTGTCCCGTCAATGGGAGCCAGTAATGAAAAATGAGAAGGTGGATGCTTTCCTTCTCCCCATTTGAGATTATTAATTGCCTCATCTGATAGACCCAAGAGTTTGAGTGTCCCCCGCGCCGAGTTCATCTCGGCTTCTGAGCGAAGGAATTCACCTTTCGCATCCAAATACTCCTTTTCCGACGTTATCAGTTTTTTATACAAACGGTCTTCCCTTCGATAATTTGCATGTGCTACCTGGAGATTCGCCTTGGCTTTAAGGAAATCAGCCTTTACCTGACCGAGTTCGATACTATCGAGCTCAGCCAAAATCTGGTCTTTCTCGACGCGATCCCCCAAAAGGGCTATGATATCTATCGCTCTTCCCGGGATACGCAGGCTTACGTGAGCAATTCTCGTCTGATCGGGCTCTATAACGGCCGTGGTTGTGATTTCGCCCCCGAGATTTCGCAGCTCAACCGGAGCGGTCTTAATATCCAAAGTTTTGAGAGCCTCAGGAGAAAGCTTTAGGTGTCCCTCTTCTTCCGAATGTTCGTCTACAGAATCTTCTTGCCCCTCTTCGCTTACCCCAGTTTTGCTGGAATCAGACGTGCCGCAACCTGTAAGAAAAGGAGACGTACAAAGTATTGAAATTAAGCTAATTGCAATTACCCATTTTTTTTTCATTTTATTGTTCCTCTTACTCCTCAATTATTTGGATTTTATATTTCACCTTAGATGCTCGGTATTCTGTATGTTATAACTTTCTATCTCTTCTATCGGGGTAGCAGTAAGCCGCTCGACATTTGCCCGTGAGCTATGATACGAGAGCAGTGCCTCTATATATTGAAGCCTCGCATCAAAGACAGTTCTCTGGGCGTCTAAGACATCAAGCAATGCGAACTTCCCCTCCCGGTAGCCCTCGAAAATTGATTCATATGCGCTCTGTGCTTCGGGCAGCACATCATCTTTTAATAAAATCACCTCTTCATATGAAGCCGACAAATTTTGGAATGCATCCGCCAGAGCCTCGTTAACAATAACTTCCGCGTTAGTTCGCTCTTCAATCGCTTTTTTCAATCTGCGGCGGGCTTCCGAAATAGCACCCTGGTTACGGTTCAGTATCGGAATCGGGATGGATAACCCTACGACAAAGGCATTATCATCTCGTTCAGTTATACGCCGATAACCACCGCTTATAAAGGGATCGGGAATAGCATTTGCTTGCGTAAGCTTCAGGGTTGCTTCCCTTTGTTTCATTTCAGTTGCCCAACGGGCAATATCTGGGTTTTGTGAAAGTAGATCCGATAAATTTTGGAATGTCGGTATTGATGTGATAGAATCGAGGTTGCCTTTTACTTCTTCAAACTGAGGCTTTTGACTGCCCCACCTGGAGGCCAGTTGCGTCTTAGCGGCTTCAAGTTCTCGTTTGGTTCGCTCTAATTCTATTTCAGTTTGGGAGAGGGCTACCTTAGACCTTTTTGCCTGTATAGGTGAGATTTCTCCAGCGCGGGCCCGCTCTGAAACCACAGTGTGAACTTTTTCAGCTAAGCTCACCAACTCCAAGTCCAGAGCAAGCCGTTCTTGTGTTGCAAGCAAATTCAGAAACGCAAGAGCAGTTTGAGTTAGCACATTGAGCCTTACGGCTTCATAGTCCCACGCAGCGAGGTCAGTGTTAAAAGCAGCTACTTTTCTTCTTTTAGAGAGCTTACCGCCCAGCGGGACAAGCTGGCTCAGGCGGATCGTTGCTTCGACCCCGTCAAACCCCTCTACCGAGCCGGTGCCTCCAAAGTCCTCAAACTCAAAGCTGATCTCGGGATTAGGCGGCAGTCCCGCTTGCAGTGCCATTGATTCACGTGCTCGTACTTCCCACGAAAACGCTCTTAGCTCAGGGTTTCTAACCAGAGCGAGAGTAAGGGCTTGACTTAGCGTTATTGCCCCTGTCGGTTCATCGAAATCTTCGGGAATTGTAAATTTTTCATCCCCGTTCTCTGAATGAAAAGACTTTATATCTTTTCCTAAGGACCGGGGCTTTATCTCGACCCCTTCTTCTGCAAAACTGCTGAAACATATAGATATTACTAAACAAAATATTCCCAGAATTCTCACGTACATTTTAGTTCTCCTAAAAAAGCTCAAATATATTATGAGGAGTTACATTGAATGAATTATGCAATAATCCCTAGACTCAATTATTGAGCCCGGTGTGCACTAAGAGTGTTTGGGGGAATAATTAACAGGTAATAACGGTTGTCTGGAGCGAGTGCAAAAAACTTTTATAAACGGGAAAATCCTCTATTATGAAGAAGCTCTGACCCAAGGTGTCTAGAGAAGCCTCTGGAGTGAACTGATATGCAGCTAAGGCGTGTATATCAATCGCGGGCATCAGGTCGTTAGAAGATAAGGCTTTGTGCTCTGAATTCTTGTCGGCTGTAGGAATATCTATACAAACGCCGCAGTGCTGAGTGCTCGAATTTGTTAAAGATCGAAGGATCCTAGCGCTCTTTTGAGATTCGGTTACCGTGTTTCCTTCATTACATAAGCCCTCAGTGTAGGTCTCAAGCTCTACATGACCGTCTAGGCCGAAGCACATGGCGACTCCGGGCAGAGATATTTGCATCAGCAAAATTATAGGAAGAGCAAGACTGCATAATGACCGGATGCAGTTGTTGTCAAATTTTTCTAAGCTCATTCTCATTTCATAACCTTATGTATCTAAAGTATGACTGAAATTATAATTACAAATTGAGAAAATACAATCAGAAAGTTGTCATGTTAAAACTGTTATGATCACTAAAGGATCATAGAGTTTTACTTAAACATTCATTATTATTGGTGGCGACGGGTGGATTTGAACCACCGGCCTAGGCCTTATGAGAGCCCCGCTCTGCCCCTGAGCTACGCCGCCGTTTGTTGGTTTGGTTTACAAGGTTATCCGGCTCAATGACTAATTTTCTGATATATCGTATGTAATTCCTCTCTGGCTAAAGGGCAAAATATATCATGACTGATACAAGTTTCAAGATATATGGAGTTTATACGGTACTTTTTGCATCGGTTGTATTTTGTTAGTGCTTACAATATTTGCTATTTGAGCAAATTTATCCGTGATTTCGAGTAAAATAATTTTGTGTAATGTAAGATGGTTACAACAATTCTCAGATTATTTGTAAATTGCCCTTGACAGCTTAAGTAAAATACTTTATTTTTATTGTGAATCTTAACAGTAAAGCTTAACAAATCATCCTCCATCCTCCTTTAAAAGAGGGAATGCCTTAGAGACAATCTGGACATTCCCTCTTGTTGTATCTACAGAGTGTCCCGGCAACATTATATCCCGTATCTTTCTATTAGTAGCTTTCTAGTGTCTAAAAAGCGGGTAATATATTATTCTCTAAAGTGAGAGATTCTCAGATACTCATAGTTACGGTATGAATAGAAAAAAATTTTATTATGCACTTATAACTGTACTGCTCCTCATCGCAATAGGCTGGGGTGTCATTCTCTTTCAGATATTTATGGTGAAGAGTAAGGCAGATTTCTATGGAAATTCCTATGAAGGCGAGGCTCCTGAGTTCACTCTGAGCAGCCATAACGGAGAGAAGGTGAAATTATCGGATTTTAAGGGAAAAGCAGTCCTCCTTTTCTTCGGATATACAAAGTGTCCGGATATATGCCCCGTTACCATGGGAACTCTGAAAAATGTCACAGATACCTTGGGTGAAGACAGCGCTAATGTGCAGGTGCTGTTCATCACAATAGATCCTGAGAGGGACGATCAGGAGAAGTTAAAGAGCTACGTTCCTTATTTCAGCGAGAGTTTCATCGGGCTCACGGGAACTCCTGAGGAAATTGATAAAGTAGCGGACGACTACAACGCGTTTTATATGAAAGAGGAAGTGGAATCCGAGTCTGGTTATCTGATGGGCCACACGTCTTCCGTTTATCTGATCAATCCCAAGGGCCACTTCGTTTTAAGATACCCGCAGAACAGGATGGACCCCGCGAGCATCGCCGAAGATATAAAGAAAATCTTGTAAATCCATTGTATGAATTCTTTTAAGGGAGGTCTGCCCAAATGGGAAAAATAATTTTGGCAATAATGTTAAGTCTTGGTTCTCTAAGTTTTTCATATGCAGAAGCTCAGATTGAAATAAAGAACAGCTGGGTGAGAGAGACTCCGCCTGGAACATCCATTACTGCCCTGTATATGAATATTGAGAATTCCGGAGGGGAAGACGACACACTAAGGAGCGTATCGTCAAATATCTCAAAAAGCGCTGAGATACACAACACTTCGGTCGATCAACACGGGGTTGCTAAGATGGAGATGCTGGAGAGCGTTTTAGTGCCGGCCCGAGAAAGCGTTCATTTTGAGCCCGGCGGTATGCATATAATGCTCATTGATCTCAGGGAGCCTTTAAAAAGCGGGGATAAGGTCGGTATTGAATTAGTATTTGATAGAGCCGGTCAGTTAAAAGTGCAGGCCGAGGTTGTGGGTATAGGTGATAAAAGCCAAGAGCAACATCACCACTGAGTGCCCCTTAGGAAGTCTCGTCAACGTCAATTGTACTTGAAGGGAGCTCTTTAGTGCCCGGACTGTTAGACTCAAACATAACGTTTTCCTGTGAATCTGTCATCTCACATCTTCCGTTAAAACTTGCGCCGTCGTCAACAGTAAACTTCTCTATAAATACATCTCCTACTACAGCGCCCGAGCTTTTAATCTCGAGCTTGCCGGACTCGATAATCCCCTCGACCCTGCCGTACACTATGGTCTCAGCTGCTTTGATCTCACCCTGGACTATGCCGCTTTCGCCTACTATGAGGCTGTATTGCCCGGCTATTTTCCCTTTTAGCTGACCGTCTATCCGAGTCGAGGACGTGGTTGTAACATTACCCTCGAATACACAGGATTCTCCGATCAGCGTTGTAATTTGGTTTGCGTCTGATTTGCTCACAGGTCTCTCTTCCTTCTTTTTATTTCCGAATATTCCCATAATTTATTTTAAGGTCAGATAATTAGACGGGTCTATTCTCTTTCCGTTCTTTACCACTTCGTAATGCAGATGTGTTCCGGTAGATCTCCCGGTAGAACCCGCTTTCCCTATAACCTCCCCTACAGCGACTTTTTCGCCTTCCTTAACAGAGACAGTGGAAAGATGCCCGTAAAGGGTCTCGTAGCCGTCTTTGTGGTCCACTATTACGGTTTTACCGTAGCTGTGATGCCAGCCTGCTTTTGTTACGGTGCCGTCGGCTGTTACCACTACTTGCTCGCCGTAGTCGGCGTCGATATCTATTCCCGAATGGAAGCCGAATTTGGAACGGTATGGGTCTTTTCTATAGCCGAATTTGGAGTTTAACTTTCCTTCGAGCGGGCTTCCAACCGGCAAGCCTTTCATCGTATTGTAAATCTCGTCTATATCCTTTTGCATGAATTCTACATAAGATATGCTAAGCCTGTCCGGGGGGATAAATTCCCCACCTACGGACAGATGTCTTTTGATTCCTTTTTTATCAAGAAGCTCCTGCATTTCTAAAAGAACGCCCTCTATGTCTATTAACCTGGATCGGAGCTTTGTTTCTATAACTTCGCTTTTCGTTATGTCTTCGCTCATTATATTAATAGTGCTTAGAAGCTTATTTACCGAATCTGATTTAATTTCGGAATCTTTGTAGAACATATAGGTTGAAGTGAAAGAAAGGAGTGAGAAAACTGTGAAAACGGTGAATGCAAATAATGCTGTTTTTAGATGAGAAATTTTAATGCTGAGTGATTTAGCGCCTTTACTGCCGGGTCTAACCAGCATGATGGTTATACGATCCCTGTCCATTAGTAGTGCCTCCAGATGCGATTGGTCAACCAGACAATCGGGTTACGAATTCTGATGAATTATTCCAATGTAATGAGAAAGCAAGAATACATTTTATATAAACGGAATGCAACCCTATATTTTAGTATGCTTGTAAGGGTTTGCGTTTGCCGTTAGTTCCGGGCCAAGATGGGAGATTCTTGATACTTAAACGGGGAATAAAACCAGGATGCATGATACAGGATTCAGGATGAAAAGAATAAAAGATTAGATTCCGGATCGGGGCCCGGGATGAGAACAAACTATAAATCCCCCCTAACCCCCCTTTTTCTAAGGGGGGAATGAAATGAGATTGCTTCGGCTCCTTCGGAGCCTCGCAACGACTATTTTGGTTAGGGGAATTAATCAGGGGACAGAGGCGAGCGTTTTAGTGCGATGCCGGGGCAGGAATAAAATCAGGGGACAGAGGCGACCCTTCGAGAGCCTCAGGGTGAGCGGGTTTATGCGCGAGAGCAGGAATAAGTCAGCATGCGTTAAATCAATTCGGGCTTGCGGTGAATCGTGATTCTGGATAATATCATACTAGATATCTCCATATCCGGAATACTCAGCAGGGTAACGGGCTCTTTTCCACAAGGGGTGATTATCAATCAGATTGACGGTGCCGAAGAATGGGTAAGGTAATATGTGTTGCAAATCAGAAAGGAGGGGTTGGGAAAACAACAACGGTTGTAAACTTGGCTTCCTCGCTTGCCGCTGCCCAGAAGAAAACATTGTTTATAGATTTTGATCCGCAAGCCAACGCCACAAGCGGCATGGGCATGGACAGGGATCGGATTGAGAACAGTATATACAATGCGCTTATCGATGAGGCAGATATTAGAGAGATGATAGTTGAAATTGAGCCCGATACGTTAAAGGGGTATTTATGCGCTGTACCGGCTACTCCCGAGCTTGCGGGAGCGGAGATTGAGCTCATACATTTGGAGCAGAGGGAATGGAGGCTAAAACGCGTAATTGAGTCCATATCCGGAGAGTATGAATTTGTATTTATAGATTGTCCTCCTTCATTAAGTCTCTTAACCGTAAACGCGCTCACTGCTTCGGATTCGGTCTTGATTCCGGTTCAGTGCGAGTATTACGCTATGGAGGGTCTAGGGCAGCTGAAGAGAACTATATCGCTTATAAAACAGAGATTAAACCCGGAGCTTTCTATAGAGGGGTATCTGCTTACGATGTTTGATTCGCGCAACAATATCTGCCATGTAGTAGCAAATGAGCTCAAAACATATTTCGGAGACGAGGTATTTGAAACTATAATAAACCGTAACGTCAAGCTGGCCGAGTCTCCGAGCCATGGCAAGCCGGCACTGCTTTATGACATCAAGTCTATGGGCGCACAAAGCTATATAGCGCTTGCACAAGAGCTTATCAAAAGAAACAGCCCCGGTACGGAAGCACAGGAGAACCTAGGAGGTGCGGGAGTTGAAAAAAACTACTTTGGGTAGAGGCCTCGACGCTCTTATTCCTAAAGGGGCAGTGGAGGCGGGATCACGAGGGGGATCGGGATTTATCGTTGCAGGTGTGGAAGAGGTTACCCCCAACCGGTCTCAGCCGAGAAAGGACTTTGACGATGAGTCGCTTAAGGAGCTTGCCTCATCAATAAAAGAAAAAGGAATAATACAGCCGCTCGTTGTGAGGAATACCCCGGGTGGGTATGAGATCATCGCCGGGGAAAGAAGATGGAGGGCAGCTCAGAGAGCCGGGCTTACCAAAATACCCGTAATAGTGAAAGAGGTGTCCGATAGAGAAGTCCTCGAGCTTGCACTTATTGAAAACCTGCAGCGTGAGGACCTGAACCCTATAGAAGAGGCTATGGCATATAGTCAGCTCATAGAGGATTTTGGGCTAACTCACGAGGACGTCTCCGGCCGAATCGGTAAAGAAAGATCAACAATAACAAACCAGCTTAGGCTGCTGAGGCTTCCTGGAGAAGCTAAGAGGGCTCTTATTGACGGAGATATCTCCTCAGGCCATGCGCGCGCTTTACTCAGTATCGAGTCGGAAGAAAAGTCCTTGCAAATCTTAAGTGCTATTATAAAACAGAGGCTTTCTGTTAGAATGACCGAAAGCCTTATACGGAAGCTGTCGCAGGAAAAAAAACCAGCCGCCGAACCAAAAAGTGATGATATGTATTTGAGACAGATGGCTGATGAGCTTAAGAGAAACTTGAACACGCAGGTAAGGATTGTAAATAAAAAGGGGAAGGGTAAGATAGAGATTGAGTACTACTCTCAGGAAGAGCTGGACAGGCTCTGTCATATTTTGTTGGAGCACCAAAAATAACTTTTAGTATTTGCAGAGAATGAAAGAGTTTAAAGTCAAGATAGAGGTTAAATTAAAGCCGGTTGTTCTAGACCCTCAGGGCAAGACTGTCCTTCAGGCTCTCAATAACCTCGGATACGCTGAAGTAGGGGATGCCAGGATCGGAAAGCTCATCGAGCTTACGGTGAGTGACGGGAGCGCCGAGAACGTAAGGGAGCGGGTAAACGAAATGTGTATGAAGCTCCTGTCAAATCCGGTTATTGAGAATTTCGATATCAATATAGAAGAGCAAAATGCTTAAATTCGGAATTGTCGTTTTTCCCGGGTCCAACTGTGACCACGACTGTTACCATACGATAAAACATGTACTCGGTCACGATGCTCGTTTCGTCTGGCATGAGGAGACGGATCTCTCTGAGTACGACTGTATTATAATCCCCGGGGGTTTTTCCTACGGCGATTACCTGAGGACGGGCTCGATTGCGAGCTTGTCTCCGATTATGCAGTCTGTCTCGGATTACGCTTGTGCCGGAGGTCCGGTGATAGGGATTTGTAACGGGTTCCAGGTGCTTGTCGAGGCGGGACTTCTTCCGGGCTCCCTCATTAAAAACGCTTCGCTCAAATTTATCTGCAAGTGGGTGTATTTGAGACTCGAAAATAGTGATACCTTATTTACTTCAAATATGAATATAGGGGATGTGCTCAGGATTCCGGTGGCCCACGGAGAGGGAAATTACTTCTGTACTGCTGAGGATTTAAAGGAGCTCGAGCGAAATTCTCAAATAATCTTCAGATATTCTACTCCTTTAGGAGAAGTAATTGATGAAGCTAACCCAAACGGCTCTTTGGATAATATAGCCGGTATATCTAACAAAGAGGGCAATGTGCTAGGCATGATGCCGCATCCTGAAAGGTGCTCCGAGGGGCTCATGGGCGGTGAGGACGGGAGAGCGATTTTCGAATCCCTCATATCGAATCTACATCAAAAAGGGAGAGCAATAAGAGAAGCCTGACAATACAGGGCTACTGATTTGTTATGATTAAGCTTCTACTAATAGTTTTGATTGTAGTGATCGCCTTTTGGATGGGCAGGAAATCGGCGGCAGCGGGAAGGAAAGAGGTACAAAAAAGAGATACGGATGATAAATCTACCGTAATTGATATAGAGCCCGAAGATTGATGTAAAAAGTCTCCATTTTCTTTTAACTAGTATGCCCTCTTGTTTGTGCCGTTTAAGCCTCTATGGTACCCTTAATTTGGTAAATAAGCTTCATAACTTATCTAGATTATTACAGTCAGGCTATAATTTATGGAGAATAATAAAGTTAACACTCAGATAGATATAACTAAAGAAATCTGCCCTATGACGTTTGTGAAAACTAAGCTGAAATTGGAAACTATGTCCTCGGGGCAAGTGCTCGAAGTAACGCTCAGGGAAGGGGAGCCTCTGATCAATGTCCCCAGGAGTGTGGAGCAGGAGGGGCACAAAGTCCTAGACATCCACCGGGAGGAAGGTGACGTTTTTAAAGTCCTTATTAAGTGCCGCTGATGGATGTATCCATAGCCAGAAAAAAGAATTTAGACAGCCCATTGAAGAGTGTCGACTCTGTAATCGAGCTTATTGGAAACACGCCTCTTATAAGGCTGACGCATATAACGGAGGGCCTGAGCCCGGGGGTCGAGGTCTATGCCAAAGCAGAGTGGTTTAACCCCGGGGGCTCGGTAAAGGACAGGCCTGCGCTATGGATGATCCTTGAGGGCATACGCACAGGGAAGCTTACTCACGATAAAGTATTGATGGACTCATCCTCGGGCAACACCGCTATAGCCTACGCTATGATAGGTGCGGCTCTTGGCTACGCAGTTGAGCTTGTCATCCCAGAGAACATAAACATAGAGAGAAAGAAGACTCTTAAGGCGTTTGGGGCTAAGGTTATTTATTCAGACCCCCTCGAGGGCTCCGACGGAGCGATCCGTTTGGCAAGGAAGCTCAAGAAAGAAGAGCCCGATAAGTATTTTATGCCCGACCAGTATAACAACCCGGCTAATCCGAAATCACATTATGACACCACTGCTGTGGAAATTTGGAATCAGACCGATGGGCGTGTGACGCATTTTATTGCAGGACTTGGAACGAGCGGTACGTTTATGGGCACCTCCAAGCGCCTGAAGGAGCTTAACCCAAAAATACGTACGATCGCAGTCGAGCCTGCCGAGGCTCTTCACGGTCTTGAAGGCATGAAGCATATGTCGACTTCCATAGTCCCGGGCATCTACGACTCCGGGTATCCGGATGAGGTTTTCCATGTAGATACGGAAGACGCCTACGTTACGATGAAGGATCTCTTAAAAAAAGAGGGTATATTCGTCGGTCATTCGGGCGGGGCGGTTGCCTATGCGACACTGGAGCAGACAAAGCGGCTTGAGGAAGGCGTTCTTGTTACAGTATTTCCCGACGGCGGCTATAGATATCTGAGCGGAGGGCTCTGGTGGTAAAAATAAACGAAAGCTCTTATAAGGCGATCATCAAACACGCCGAGGCAGGTTTCCCTCATGAAGTGTGCGGCGTGCTGATAGGACAAGACCATACTATTGCCGACTATAAAGAATGCAATAATCTAAATACCGAGCGGGCTCACGACCGATACGAGCTCGACCCGCTCTCGTTTAAGGAAGCGGACGATTATTCAAGAGAAGCAGGGAAGGAAATAATCGGCATTTACCACTCTCATCCGGACCATCCTTCTATGGCTTCAGAGACCGACAGGCAGAGGGCATGGCCTGAGTGGATATACATTATATTCTCCATAAACCAGGGGAAGTATAATGACGCCCGAGCCTGGATATTGGAAGACTCGGGAGAGAAATTCTACGAGGAGCCTATAGAAGTCGCCCCCGACTAAGAGGTAAATCAATTGCAGCTAACAGAAGAGCAGATATACAGATACAGCAGGCATATTCTACTTCCTCAGGTAGGGGGAGTCGGGCAGGAGAAGCTCCTTCGGGCAAAGGTCTTCTGCGTAGGTATAGGCGGTCTGGGCTCGCCTGTTGCGCTGTACCTGGCCGCGGCAGGGCTCGGGACTATAGGAATTGCCGATTCCGATCAGGTGGATATATCGAACCTACAGAGACAGGTGCTCCACTACACGGATGATATCGGGAAGCCAAAAACCCACTCGGCGCGGGAGAAGCTTGAGAAACTCAACCCGGACGTCGATGTAATAATCTATGAAGATTTAATCACTAAAGACAATATAAGAGAGATAGTACGGGAATACGATATTGTAATTGACGGTACGGATAACTTCCCGACTCGCTATCTCGTTAACGATGCATGTTTCTTCGAAAAGAAGACCCTTGTATCGGGCGCTATATTTCAGTTCGAGGGTCAGGTCTCAGTATTCAAGACACACGGCGGCGGCGCATGTTACAGATGTTTATATCCCGAGATTCCGCCCGAGGGATTAATACCTACATGTGAGGAAGCAGGCATACTGGGCGCCGTGGCCGGGACTGTGGGGACGATGCAGGCTGTCGAAGCGCTAAAAGAAATTCTTCAGATCGGTGACCCGCTTGTAGACAAGCTTCTTACCATGAACGCGCTCAATATGTCGTTTAATACCGTTAAAATTACTAAAGATCCGGACTGTAATTTGTGCGGAGAAAAACCTGCAATTCGAGATGTTGAGGAGTGTAAAGAGCCCGACTGCGATTATGAGGAAAAACCTATTTCATAAGGGACTGATTTTATCATATATAGCTATATATATTACTCAACTTGACAACCCTTTATAGCTCCCACATACTACCTACTCAAATTGCCATCTAACCTATTTCCGCACCGAAAAATTTGGAGAATCCCTGAATGGATTTGAGTGATGTTTTTAAAAGCACCCTTCTGATAGGGCCTGAGATTTCACTAATAGTGTCAGGGATAGTGTTAATCCTGCTCGGCTCAATTTTGAAGAAAAGGGCCGGGATATATGTATTCGTTCTAGCTCTCGTTGGCTTGGCTGTAGCCTTCGGTTTAAACCTCGAAAGGTTCGGGGCTCCCGAGACAGCGTTTGGGGGCGCTCTTTCGCTCGATCTGTACGCTGCATACTTTAACGTAATATTTCTGATAGGCGCGCTTGCGGCCATAGTGTTTGCAAAGGATTATCTGTCGGCTACAGATGAGTACGCAGGCGAGTTTTACGCCCTGATGCTATTCTCCACATCGGGGATGATGATACTCGCTTCCGGAAAAGAGTTTATGTCGCTATTTTTAGGGTTTGAAATAATGTCGATCTCGGTCTACATTCTAACGGCATTTAACACAAAGTCCGCGCGCTCAACGGAGGCGGGTATAAAGTATCTCATACTGGGCGGATTTTTCTCTGCGATACTGCTTTACGGAATAGCGCTTCTTTATGGGGCGTCAGGCTCCATATACCTCGATCATATATTAAAGAGCTTTGATATGGCTAATCCTTTATACATCGCGGGCGCCGCGCTTGTGCTAATTGGATTTTTATTCAAAATCGGCGCATTCCCTTTTCACCAATGGGTGCCGGACGTATACGAAGGGGCGCCGATGAGCGTGACTGCGTTTATGTCGGTCGGGGTAAAAGCGGCTGCGTTTGCAATACTGCTCAGAGTGATATTCGAGAGTTTTTACCCTATACAGGTTAGCTTTATGCCGGTACTTTGGGTCATAGCCGTATTCACGATTATAGTGGGTAATGTGGCCGCTATTGCTCAGAGTAGCGTAAAGCGAATGCTAGCCTACTCTAGCATAGCTCACGCGGGCTATGCGCTTATCGGCGTCGTCGCAGCATACGGCGGTCAGGTGCTGGCAGTTAGCAGCGTTATCTATTACCTTTTCGCATATACATTTATGAATCTCGGCGCTTTCGGCGTGCTTACCTATCTGTCACGGGACGGAAAGGAGTGCGAGACGTTCGATGATCTGTCGGGACTGTGGAGCAAAAGGCCCTTTGTCGCGCTTGCGCTTGGTATATTCATGTTCTCACTGGCCGGTATACCGCCCACTATAGGGTTTTTCGCCAAGTACAGGGTGTTTCTCTCGGCTGTGCAGGCCGAGTTTTACTGGCTTGCCGTGATCGGTATCATAGGAAGCGTAATCTCGGCTTATTACTATCTCCGCGTTCTGGTATACGCATTTATGAGAACGGAAATAAGCCCTTTCCCGTCGTTTAAAATCGCCTCATCAATTGCCCTTATCGTCCTTTCCGTAGCAACGGTGCTGCTGGGAATATTTCCCTTTGATTCCTGGGACTTAGCGCTTAAAGCGGCAGGCTCGGTGCTCACTGCCGCACGGGGCGGGTAGTGTAGGCTCTCCCGCAATTCTCTTATAATTTAAACCCAACAATTTTGCATACTTAAACTGTATATTGTATAATTAGCTTTAACAATCCATGGCTAAAAGAAAAAACCGTTCCACAAAAGAGTCTTCAGGTACCATTGCTCGGGAAATATTAGCTGCATTTCTGTTTGCGGTCGGACTATTTTCCGCACTCAGCCTTATATTTTACAGCTCGTCCTCGGGGCTGGACGTGAAGGGCGCTATGGGAACTATTGGCGTCTTCATATCCGGTATGCTCGGAAAAGCCTTCGGTATATGCGCACTTGTTGTGCCTATAGTCTTATTCTATACAGCTATATTAGTGTTTATGAACAGGGCAGGAAGCGGTATGTACAGAAAATCGGTATCGGCCCTTATCTTTCTGACCTCCGTAATGACTTTACTGGGTCTTGTGTTCGGTGGAGGGAGCCTTCTCGGATACAGCCCTGCCGGGGGATGGGTAGGGGGCGCAATCGCGGAGACACTCAGGGGCGGAGTCGCCGGGACCGTGGGCTCATATCTTATTGTAACCATATTTCTTTTACTGAGTTTAATAATAATAACGAGTCTTACCTTAACTCAAATAATAGGGACTTTAGGAAAAGGACTGATGTTTACGGCCGATAAAACTTACGCTATCTCCAGGCTGCTTATTATTAAAGGAAAAGCCGCGGCTATGGACTTAAGGGACACAATAGAGGAAAAACGAGCGAAGCCCGCACTCGATGCATATTCATCCGCAAACGGCTCGGCCGCTTTGACACAAGAACAAGCGGGGTCTGAAGAAATAATAAACCTGGTCGATGAGGTAAAAGACGACGATCTTACGGGCACATTTACTGCCCCTACCATTCACCCGCAGATTGTAGTAGAGCGCAAGGAGAAGAGTGGCACTCTTGAATTTGAGCCGAAGAAGGAAATAGTTCACAAGGACTATAAGCTCCCGCCGTTTGATCTGCTGGACGCCAAGGTAGAAACTGCAATAGAAGTCGACAGGGACGCTGTAATTGAAAAAGCGAAATTAATAGAAGATAAGCTCAAGGACTTCGGGGTATCGGGGAAAGTCACCGAGATAAGGCCCGGTCCGGTAATCACGATGTTCGAATAT
>QIHJ01000197.1 GCA_003229065.1 Candidatus Dadabacteria bacterium | reverse complement strand
ATAAGGGAAGGCTACGAGACACTTAAGGAAGAGAGGCTTTGCGGCTGTTAGCTTTATTCAATAAAATCAATTTTTGATAGTATTTCGAAAAGCCAAGTAAATTTTTTTGAATGTATTTAGAAAAGCATGGTATATTAACATCCCGAAATCAGAATCTTGTGCCTTATCTCTGAGAGAATAATTACAATTAAAAGCGAGCACATCTATGACAAATAAAAAAGAAGGGTCTACAACTACTGATACATCCGGATCCATAAGCATTGTCCGCTTCATAGTCACCTATGTGGTTTTGATGGGAGTGTTCTTTCTACTGCTCGGCTTTGCGCCGGTCAGAAACATAATAGACATAAACGGCGCGTACTCAAATGTAATCGTTATAATAACGGCAAAGATACTAGGGTTGTTCGGTATCACCTCGACCTATTACGGCTCACTCATCAACCTGCCTTCCATATCGCTCGACGTTGCGTTCGGGTGTAACGGGCTTGAGGCCGTGATGATATACTGCGTAGCTGTCCTCACATTCCCGGCAAGCTGGAAGAACAGGGGTCTTGGAATCGTTCTTGGATTTTTAGTCATACAGGTGCTCAATCTGATAAGAATAGTTGCGCTTGCGTACGCGGGTGTTTATCATAAGGACCTCTTCGATTTGGTTCACCTTTACGTAGCGCAGGGCGTTATGATTGCAGTTGCGCTCGGGACGTTCGTTCTTTATCTGACCTACATTAGCCATGGAGACTCAAAGCCAAAAGAAGCTTCTGCCTAAAGGCGTTATATTAAAAGTCGGGCTCATATTCGTAATATCCTTCTGTGTATTCCTAGCGGGCTGGCTCGTTGTTAAAGGCTACTATGGAGAGGCAATTACAACCGTATCGTCTTACGCCGCAGCCGCTGTAAAGAACGCCCAGGTGGTGGATATCACCCGTGACAAAGACGTCATTCAAGTAGGTTTTATTCCCAAGACATTCGGCGTAGCTCAGGTCTATAAAACCTCAATAGATGTTCCCGTATCGAATTACGCGTTCAACGTTCCCCTTACGCTTGCCATAATGGCTGCTTTCTTCCCATTTCTGCGCTCGCGCCGCGTCTACATAGAAGCAATTGTGATTCTGGTATTCGTCCATTTCCTATTCATATTCACACTCGAAGGAGAGAGGCTCACAGGCGTCTTCGTTTCCCAGGGGTATGAAAAGGAGAGCACGCTCAGCAATATATTTTGGCAGTTCTCCTGGGGGTTTCTCGATAATATGGTCGTCCGGTTCGAGCCCTTCTTAATCGGGGCGTATCTCTTCTTCTCCAGAAACAGGGTTCCAACAGCCAAGCAACAAAGAACTAAAGAAAAGAAGGGTATAAATAGACAGAGACCCGGAAAATCAAAGGGTAAGAAATCAAGGAAAAAATAGTGTCGTTATTCTAATTTTTGCCGCGCCCCAGAATTAGCCCGCTGAATAGACTCCCAAGTAGATACGTAACGTATATAAGCACAATGCCCAAAATGAAAGACAAAGCGACCCCGGCTATGTCCCCCGCCGTGTAGAGTCGTCCGCTGAAAAATAAATCCTGTACGAGCTTAAAGATATCATCGCTCCTCCATATCGCCTCATCAAATCCACGGGAGAATGTTTTTACTATCCGTGTAACTATAATTGATCCCATCTCGTAATAATCCCCGCTAAAGGATATAAAGGGCGCAAACGCTAAAGGCAGACCGAACCCGAGCTTGAGACAGGCCGATACGGGCTTTGAGCGGGCGGCGGATTTCACAAGAGGCACGCCTACGAATATAGTGAGAAGGAACGGGAAGAAGTCCGTAAGGAGATATATGAGGTCGCTCCCCTTGGTATCAAACCCGGTAAGCTGCCCTGCATAATCCGACCCTACGGTGACGAAAGGGAATATCTCTTTTAGAAACGCGGCCCCGTACATAGGGCTTATCTGAAGCTCGCTCACCGTGCCTCCGCCCAGGATGCACCCGAATGCATGGCCCAGCTCGTGCAGTGGAACGTATATCCACCAGGAAGCTGCGAACGAGATTAGCACTAATATTAAATAAGCCGCCGAGACTTTATCGATACAGCTCTCAAGACCAGAGAGAAAATCCTCAAACGGCAAAGCCAGAATGTGCAATAAGTATTTCATGACGGTTAACTCTGGTTCCAAATTCTCGCGATCTATTGTATATAAGTTAAAGAAAATTGTAAACATCAGGGTAGAAAATACGCTGTTTTTCCCTGAAAATACTCCTCTACATTAACTTGTGACCATAAGCTATAAAAGTTATTGACAAAATTCTAAAAAAGTTATACAATTTGGACATAAAGAGGATGAATTGCGATTTAACCGAAAAGGCAAACTATCCGAAAGGGTAGGACGCAAAGCCGACGGCCTAAGGGCTAGATGGAGCCTAGGGCGGCAGGGTTGCCGAAGAGATGGAGGATGGGTCTCTATTATATTCCGCTCTTCATAATTATTTAAGAGGCACGCCTGCGCAGCTTTTCGGTCAAAAGCTTTTAAGGAGCTTGGACATGAAGAGAGGATGGAGAATAAATCATAAGCTTTCGATATCTATTATAGGCATTGCAGCATCCCTGCTGCTATGTATAATTTCGCTTCCAAAAGAGGCGCTGGCCGATACCTACTATTACACAAAGACCGAAGACGGCACCTTTTACTACACCAATATAAAACCTAAGTCTAAGGACTATAAGAGTCTTGAAAGCCCCTGGGGAGTTCTTAAGACAGCGCCCAAAATAAATAGAATAAATAAGAGCGGCAAGTATAAATATTCGGAGAATTACGACCGTCATATAGAAAATACAGCCAGGTGGTACGGTGTGGATCCGCTGCTTGTTAAGGCGATAATAAAAGTAGAGTCCAATTTTAATCCTCAGGCGGTATCGTCCAAGGGTGCCATGGGCATGATGCAGCTTATGCCCGGGACGGCTAAGAAAAACGGTGTTAAGGACGCGTTTGACCCCGAGGAGAATATCGAGGGAGGGGTCAGGTATTTAAGTAAGCTCATGCTCATGTTCAACCACAGGCTCACTCTCGCTCTGGCAGGCTACAACGCCGGAGAAAACGCGGTTATAAAGTACGGGTACAAGATCCCCCCTTATCCTGAAACCATCGATTATATAGAAAAAGTCTATATACACTACGACAACCTCAGAAATCAAAAGGTAAAAAGAAATATCTCTTCCATGGTCGCCGAGCGGTTCGATAAAAAGAAGATTCCAGACGATATAAAGGCGGGTAATAAAAATAATAAGAAAAAGAAAACGAGCTCTTTTGTTTATGTAGAGACGCTTGAGAGCGAAACTGTTGTTATCAATATCACCGGGAAAAAGGTATCTCCCCAAAAGCCCAAAATTATTTCCAAGCCCACAGTCCGTGCTAAATCAAATAAAGCAGACAGGCCTGTGTACGGCGATGCGAACACTGACACCCAAATTACTAATGTTACTAAAAGTAACGGGCGCTACACTGTACAGATTGCTTCATTCCCCGAGGCGCGCTTTGCAAAGGAGATGGAGCATACACTCAAGGCCAAGACCTATCCGGTATATGTTCAGAAAACGGATATCCCCGGTAAGGGCACATGGTACAGGGTAAGGGTCGGACAGTTCGCTACCAAAGAGGAGGCAAGGCAATACGGAGACAGCATCAAAACTAAGGAGTCTGCCGTAAACTCTGTATTTATTGCTTCAAATTAGTTCTAAAATATTTCAAGCGGCTCTTTTCCATACCTTACATAAAACCCCACTCATCTGATCGGCTGCGGTTAGCTGATTTCCCGAAAGTCCGGTAAAATATAATTATCAGGACGATTTAGCTTGACTAAGTTTGCTCTTTTTTTTAAGATAATATGGGCGTTCGGAAGATTAACCCCCACTGACTTACAAGGTTTACGCATTTGGAGGCACTGACATGAAACCTATTATTATGGCGATATTGGTTGTAGCGGCCTTTGCGTTTTTCGCTTACAACATATGGAACCTTATAAAGATTCTCCGCATTGGTAAGTACGAGAAGAGGTTCGACAATATCCCCGAGAGATTAAAACTCGTTCTGATATATGTGTTCGGTCAGAAGAGGCTCGTAAAGAATTACACATTTGCGGGCATTGCTCACTTTATGATCTTCTGGGGATTCATTATTATCACCATAGGAACGGTAGAGGTTTTGGCGGGGGGAATGTTCCCCGGGTTCAGGCTCCTTTCGGGCTCTGCACATAGTGTTTACGGATTCATACTCGATGTAGTGCAGTTCCTGGTACTGATCGCAATTGTAATGGGCATAATAAACAGAACGACGATTGCGAAAAGAAGGGAAGTAAACGGGCTTGACGCGGTAGTTATTCTGGGGCTCATATTCGGCCTTATGGTCACGGCGTTCGGATTCACAGGGGCACAGCTGGCCATGGCCGGAGAGACTTCGGGCTGGGTGCCGGTATCGAGCGCATTTGCAGCTATCTTCTACTCTGGAATGAGTGAATCGGGGCTTGCTTATTCAGGGGAATTCTTCTGGTGGTTCCACGTTTTAATTGTGCTCGGTTTCCTGAACTACCTGCCTTACTCAAAACACAGCCACGTATTCACCGCTATACCGAACGTTTTCTTCCAGGACTTAAAACCCAGAGGAGCCTTAAATCCTATAGATTTTGAAAATATACCAGACGATATAGACCACTTCGGTGCAGGAAAGCTCGAGGACTTTACATGGAAAGACATTTTAGACGCCTATACGTGCACGGAGTGCGGCAGGTGTACCGACAACTGCCCGGCTTGGCACACGGAAAAACCCCTTTCGCCCAGGGAAATAGTCGTAAAACTCAGACACTACGCTTCGAGTGAGGGTAAGGAGCTACTAAACGGCGGCACGCTAAACGGAGACGGTATCATTCCGGGGCCCGAGTGGATAACAGAGGACGAGCTCTGGGCATGTACAAGTTGTAACGCCTGTGTAGAACAATGCCCTCTTTTCATTGACCAGATGGGTAAAATCATGGAAATGCGCCGCTATCTCACTCTAGAGGGCAAAATTACCGGACCTGCGGTAAAGACGCTCCAGGCCCTGCAGACTCATGGTAACCCGTGGGGATTCAGCGAGAGCGACCGGGCTAAATGGCTATCAAAAGTAGACGGTGTGAATGTAATAGGGGAGGACGGAATAGAGGATGCGAGTGAGTTCGATTTCGTATACTGGATGGGCTGTTACGGTGGTTATGACCCGAGGGGGCAGAAGATCGCAGAGTCGGTTATTGCGCTCCTTCAAAAAGCGGAGGTAAAGTTTGCGGTGCTCGGGCCTAAGGAAAAATGTACCGGAGACCCGGCAAGAAGGCTAGGTGAAGAAGCTCTATATCAAATGCTTGCAACGGAAAATATTGAGAATTTAAACCAGCTTAAGGTTAAAAAGGTTATTGCAAACTGCCCGCACTGTTTTAATACTATAAAAAACGAATACCCCCAGTTCGGCGGGAATTTCGAGGTTATTAACCATACGGAGCTTCTAAGCGATCTTATAAAGCAGGGAAGACTCACGCCCAAGGGTGAGGTGAACCAGAAAGTCGCATACCATGACCCGTGCTATCTTGGACGCTACAACAGGGTGTTTGACGCCCCTAGAGAGGTTCTTCAGTCCATACCGGGGTTAAAGCTCATTGAGCTTGACAGGAAAAGAGAGAACAGCTTCTGCTGCGGCGCAGGTGGAGGGAAGATCTGGATGGAAGAGGACGCTCCCAGGGTCAACTGGAACCGCTTTGAAGAGGTCGAGTCCAAAAACCCCGATACACTCGCAGTGGCATGCTATTTTTGCGATACGATGTTTGAGGACGCTGCAAAGCACGCGGGCAATGACAATCTGGAAATAAAAGATATCTCTATGATCCTACGGGAATCAGTAGAAGCCGAAGATAAACAATAACATTTTTTTAAACAGTCATTGCGAGCGAAGCGAAGCAATCTCCTACAATCTTAGCACCCAAAAATCCACTCATTCTGAGGCTCTCGTTTGCCTCAGCGCATGCCGGGGCGTAGCCTTTGACGAAGACGGGCGGCAATCCCCTCCAATCTCGGCACCAAAGTAACCCGCTCACCCTGAGGCCCTCGAAGGGTGATTAGTTCCCGACATACATAAATAACGGCAGGCAGGGCCTGCACCCGGACTATTTCTCTGTCACTCCTAATGTTAGGTGTAATCTATATGAATTCATCCCATCTCCTGAGATACACAGAAACCGTATGAAGGGACACTCTGTGTCCGTGTTAAAAACCTCACACGGGGTGTGGGTGGAATTGTGATGTTTAGCTTCCGTGATTTATTTTTAGCGTCATTTATGTCCCGGCGGGTGATTTTTGCTTCTTTTGATCATTCAAAAGAAGAAGTACTATGATGATTGTCCTTGTGTAGTTAAAAACGAAGACAAGTAATTGCAAAGGAGCGCAGCGACTGCTTGCCTCGCCATAGTCTTGTGCGAAGCCGGGCGGCAATCCCTTTCAATCCCGGCAACAAATAACCCGCGCACCCTGCTTGTCCCCCGAAGCCTTGGCGGAGGGGGAAAGGCTCTCGCTTTTCTCATCTAAGCACTCGGCTTTCTTCTGCGGTACAGAGTATAGGCCACAATTACAACTAATATAACAATTATTATTATTGTACGATCAACGTGAGTGGCTGGTTGCTCCGCTTGAGCGCACAAAGGGATGACTGAGCAGGCAGCGTCTTCAAACCACTTCTGACCCGTGCACGAGTCTAAACTGACATCATCGGCACAATTATCTTGTGAAGTTACGCAGCAGCCAGTGGTTTGCGCTGCTTGGCATATTGCCTCTTCAGCTATCGAGCTTTCTGCACAAACTTCATTTAATGTAAAAAAGTTGGTTTCTACGCACAGGGAGCTGTCTATTGCGCATTTAAGTCCTCCATCCCCACAGCCTACACAAGCCGGTGTACCAGTCACGGTCTTGCAGCAACCTAAACTTATACTCTCTTGCGATAATGCGTCTTTAGTGATAGTGAGAAAAAGAAACCCAATAATAAGGACAGTAGCCGCAAAGTATGAGAAACGAAGTCTGAGCATAAATTCCCCCCCTTTTAAGTGTTTAATGCTGCCTACGTGACTTCATCTTATCATAAGATGGGGATTTTAATCAAGTTTTGAGC
This sequence comes from Candidatus Dadabacteria bacterium, assembly GCA_003229065.1. Classification (GTDB taxonomy): domain Bacteria; phylum Desulfobacterota_D; class UBA1144; order Nemesobacterales; family UBA2774; genus UBA2774. The sequence goes on along the minus strand of QIHJ01000197.1, from coordinate 10,601 downwards.
AGATTTTTTCTTATAAAAGTAAAGGGAGCCGAAGCTCCCCCTTTAATCCATGCTATAGTATTACGATAGGTTATAAACCACTATTGTGGAGGGTATAGTTATGAGACACGCAACCATATTGGCAATATTTACCGTGATGCTGACGCTGCTTCCAGGCGTGGTATCTGCCGAGCATGTAATCGACGATTCTAAAGAGCCTGGTTATCTGTTTGTTCTGAGTGCGGCCTCAGGGAGCTTAAAGGGAGATACTTTGACATTAAACGCAGTTCCCAATGTTGTTTACTTCACTGATAGACCTGATCGAGTCGCAGGGCATCTCTCTCTTGAGAAATTTGTAGAGTCATGGGACAAGGGGAGTGACAGCTTCAAGAAAGACCCGCCAAACGCAATTCTTTCTGTGTTGAATAAAGACGGGGCCCAAAATATGGTGATTGAGCTTATGAGCGTGGAGCAGAAGAGCGGTTCGGTAATTTTTAAAGTGGCAATGCTAGACGACAATACTCACGAGAATTTCAGAATTACATCACTATTCATAGACTTCGCACGCGACAGGTTATCGGGCCCCAACCCATAGTGCACAATGGTCTTATGATAATCAAGAACAACTAGCCGTAAATGCACTACATGCTCCAACACACTATAATCCAAGCCAGCCACTACCCACCTGACCCGCCGTTTCCAGGTATTTTACTAGCTTCTTAATGGGGAGCAGTATAAAGCGTTTACTTTTTAATCTTCAGTTACCCTTAGCATTAATATGTTCTGGCCGCCGTAATCCACCTTATGATTACCAGAAAAGCTAATAAAGTAGGATAGTTATATCTTTCTAGTGTCATTCTGAGCAACGGTTGTAAACGAGCGCACAATCGGACGCCTATACCTACTAGGGAATACGCAAATTAAAGTTATTGTCCGGCTTCATCAAAGTCTAATACGAAGAATTTCTCTTTTAATTTCCTCTCCCCAGCGTGGGGAACTGTTTCGAGCAAGTGAGAAGCAGCTCTACGTTGATCAAAGCCTCATAAGCAACTAGAGTCCCGGCACATAATTTCTGAACCCAAAATAATTAAAGGTGAGGGGGATCAATTAGCCATTCCCAAATACCTTTGTCGGGAATCCACGTCTTTTCCTTTTTACCCTCCCCCTTTTTTTGTAAAGGGGGGTTAGGGAGATTTGTCTTTATGGTGTCATTCTGAGCTAAGCGAAGAATCTCTCTTTTAATCCTGCATCTTGTATCCTGAATCCTGCACTCACCATTCTTGTAAATACCCACAATAGCGTTAATCTACTTTTATATGGAAAAATTACCTTCAAACTCCTCCATCTTTTTAGATTCTGGAAACGGGTGGCTCGGTGATCCGGGTCAAAAGGAGCGCTATATATTATTCGATTCGCCCGTTTTCACACTCTCCTTTAGGGACGGGTTAACTACAATTGTTAGCGAGGAAAAGACCATAGAATCCAACCGCGATCCACTTTCTTTGCTTGAGGGTTATTTATCAGAGGGGTACTGTGCTACCGGGTATATCGGTTATGAATACTCGAAATATACGGATTCGGGGTTTATCCCGAAACATAAAAAAGACGGCGATAGACATCCTGATATATTTTTAAATATTTATAAGATGGAAGATAAAAAAGTGAGTGATATCGCACAGTTGAGATATGATCTAAATGACTTAAATCAAAGAGAATTTAAGTCGTCTACAGCCCCTGAAAAGGAATTGTCATCCAATATGGACGAAGAGACTTATAAGGATATGGTAATGCGGGCGAAGAGCTATATACAATCCGGGGATATATATCAGGCAAACCTCTCCCAGCGCTACACGGCACAGTTTGATTTATCTCCGCTGGACTATTTCCTCAGGCTTTACGGAGCACAGCCTGTGCCGTATGGCTCTTATATGGACTTTGGAGAATTCCAGATAATAAGCGGCTCTATGGAGCTATATCTCAGGAAAACTGGAAGGAAACTCATTAGCAGGCCTATAAAGGGGACGCACAGTAGGGGCCAGTCCGAGGAGCAGGATACTGTGAAACGGGCGGAGCTAGTGAGCAGTGACAAGGAAAGGGCTGAGAACCTGATGATTGTGGATCTTATGCGAAACGACCTGGGAAGGATATGTGAGTACGGCTCGGTCAAAGTGAACAGTCTCTTTGATATAGAGAGTTATTCGACCCTTCATCAGATGGTCTCAGAAGTTCAGGGGAATGTCAATGATGACAGAGGGTTAGCCGAAATTATAGGAAATGTGTTTCCGCCGGGTTCTGTTACGGGGGCGCCTAAAAAGAGGACTCTTGAGATAATAGACCAGCTTGAGCCGCACCTCAGAGGGCCTTACTGCGGGGCGCTTGGCGTTTTTTATCCGAACGGAGATTTTGTATTGAGTGTCGGGATAAGATTAATGGTTACGCAGGCCGGCAAGTCTACATTCTGGGTAGGTGGAGGTATAGTGTGGGATTCTGACCCACAGAAAGAGTATGAGGAGACGCTTCTTAAATCATACGCTATCAAAAAGGCCTTAGGAATTATGGAATAAAGTGTTTCAGAAAGAAACGGGGGTAAATAGTTGGAAGACCTTATATATATAAATGGAAACAGGGTATATGACGAGCTTCCGCTCCGCTCGCTTTTTTATGGCGAGGGGGTGTTCGAGACCTTCCGTCACAAATCGGGGCTACCTGTACATTTCGATAAGCATATGAAGCGGCTTAAAGAGGGGGCAGGGTTTTTAAATCTGGAAATGCCCGATGAAGGTTATATCGCCGTATTAATCGAACAGGCGGTAAAGAAGTCGGGACTCTCGGATCTATATGTTAAGCTCTGTATATTGTCTGAAGGAAGTAACCCGTTCTATGAAAAATCACAAGGATCACAGATACTTATGCTGGTAAGGGAGTATCTGAAGCCCAAAGACTCTCTCAAGGCGGGTATTTGCTCGTTTACTAAGAATTCAAGCTCGCCTATACTCAAAATTAAATCCTTCAATTACCTGGAGAATATCATTGCAAGGCGTGAAGCACTGGGAAAAGGGTTTGACGAAGCCTTATTCCTTAACGAGGAAGGCAATATCACTGAAGGCAGCGCCGGTAATATATTCTGGTACAAGGAAGGGAAGCTCTATACTCCGTCTGTTGAATGCGGGATTCTTCCGGGGACTATAAGAGAGGTATTGCTTGATATAAGGGACGAGCTCGGTCTTCAGATAGAAGAGGGCGGGTACTCTTTAGAAGAGCTGTTCAGCTCGGAATTCGCATTTTTCACGAATTCTCTTATAGGATCGGTCCCTATCTCCCAAATTGATAATCACTTAATACCTCTGGATAATGCGGTTTACACAAAAATTCAGCGAGTATTACCGTGTGAATTAGGATGGATATAACTCTTTGAATTCCACACAAATGTAAATATATATGCCAACTCCCTGTAATTAAACAAAAAACAAAAAGTGGAAGGATTGTGGATAAAATATCACCAACAATTCGCAACAATCTCCCAACTACCGGCCAACATTGAAGAATACTCCTTGATATAGTCTTAATAAATGTGGAAATACTTATCCACAGGTGTGGATGTTTCACGTGGAACATATGTGCCGGCCTATTTCCCGACGCAGAACTTGCTGAATATCCTGCCCAGTACGTCTTCTGTTGTAACCTCTCCTGTTATCTCTCCAAGTGAGCTTAGGGCAACCCTTAGATCAAGGGCTGAAAATTCGGGAGATTCCCCGGATTTAAATGTTTTAAGAAAGGCCCCCAGGCTTTCTACGGAATTCTCAAGGGCGCTCTTGTGTCTGAGCTCCGTCAGGATAATCTCGCCATCTTTGGAGTAGTTTTCCCTGTTAATTAGGGAACTTTGTATTATATCTTTTAGCTCTTCGATTCCGGTGCTTTTCTTTGCTGAAGTTCGGGCTATTCTGTCACGCTGTATGTACGATTCGAGCTCTTTGTCGGAAACAGTAAGACCCAAATCGGATTTGTTAACAACCAAGACAGCATTTTTATCATTTATTTCGCTTAGAACTTCCTTGTCGTCCTGATCCAGGGCGGTACTCCCGTCAATTACAGCTATCAGCAGCTCTCCCTCGCGCGCCTTCTTCTTTGCAAGCTCGATCCCTGTCTTTTCTATATGGTCAGTGGCCGTCCTTATGCCTGCGGTGTCGATGAGCTTTAACGGGATACCCCTTATATCAATGCTCTCCTCTATGAAGTCGCGCGTTGTCCCCGGTTGATGGCTGACAATAGCTCTTTCCCTCATTAGCAGGCTGTTTAAGAGACTGGACTTCCCGACATTCGGTTTCCCTAGTATTGTCGTAATCACCCCGTATTTTATTATCCTTCCTTCCTCGTATGTAGCTAGGAGCGAGAGTATGTCGGTTATTAGGCTCTCTGTTCGCGATATCAGGTCTTTTTTAACTAACGGATCGATATCCTCTTCAGGGAAGTCGACCTGCGACTCTATCTCTGCCAGGAGGTCGAGCACAACGTCCTTAAAGCTGGCAATTCTCTGAGATAAGACACCTTCCAGTTGCATTTCAGACTGCTTTAGGCCCTCTTCGGTCTGGGCATTGATAACGTCAGATACAGCTTCGGCCTGCGCCAGGTCCATTTTTCCGTTTAAAAACGCTCTTAAGGAAAACTCTCCCGGGTCTGCGGGCCTAGCTCCATGCTTGATTAGCAGCTCCAGTATCTTTTTTGGTACCAGATATCCCCCGTGTGAGTGAATTTCCGCGACGTTCTCGCCGGTATAGGAATTTGGAGCTTTCATAAGTGTGCATAGTACTTCGTCTACTACTGCGCCTGTGTCCGGGTCCTTTATACGTCCGTGGTAAAGGTGGTGGGAGCCCCTTTTGCTGGAGTCAGTCCCGGCGTCGTCATGAAACATTTTATTAATGATGTTAGATGCTTGCGGACCGCTAATACGTATTACAGCTATGCCGCCCTCGCCCTGAGCGGTCGCGATTGCTGCAATAGTATCATTTTCATAGGGTAATTTTACTTTCATATTATCGCTATCACCAGCATTATGTTGATCAGGGAACTATTATATAGAGTTTTTTGGTAAGTTTCTAAGGGCAAGGTCAAAAAAAGGGTAATTTGGGCTGATTTTTATCTTTCATACTCATAAAGGAGGATCAATAACCCTCCTTGCTTACTAGATATTTTGCTCTTATCGTGATCGGCTAATTAGTTGTTGTGCATGTGCTGAATATTATCCGGCTGCTCTGGCTTCTTCCTTCTCGTTCATAGCGGCCAGGGTATCCATAGCTATGCTCGTATGGGCGTAGCATGCTCCGGCGGACATTACCATTGCCACATTAATTGCTTCAGCCATCTGTTCTTTAGTGTACCCTGCGCTCCTGGCGTCTTTTACACAACCCCTTATACAGTATGGGCATTTTGTCATTTGTGCGCACGCAAGTCCTACCAGTCCGCGCTTAAAATCCTTTGTGAGCGCCCCGTCTGCAAATACTTTTTTTGTATAGTCCTTAAATGCTGCGGAATTATCTCCGCTGCACTCATGGAACTCGTTTATTTCCTTAAGAACGTTTTTCTTGAAGAAATGCCCTTCCGTAAGAGGAATATCGTTATCAAGTGCGTCATGAGCCTCAAAAGCGATGCTCGAGAATGCAAAAGGCCCTCCCATCGCAAAACGCATAGCCACGTATATAGACTCTACTATCTGCCCGTCGGTAGCTCCGCTGTTTTTTGAGTTCTTTACTCTTGAGCGTATGCAGTAAGGACAGGTAGTTATGTGCGCTCCCGCAACAGCAATGAGCTCTTTTTCCATCTTGCTTAATGCGCCGTCCTTGAATACTCCGTCATGATAAGTTCTCCATGCCTGGTGCAGCTCCGGGTTAATTTCATTCAGAAGTGCCATATCCTTGGATATGTTGTTTTTAAAAAGATATTCTGACATTTAATGCCTCCTTGTGATGTTTGTAATCTTTTATGCTGGTTTTAATAGCTTTAAAATGGTTTTGCTTCCCCGGCTGAGCGGTAGTAAGGATCTCTGAGTCTTTGCAATCAAAATAGCTCCTTCCAGGTGAGAAAGGATTAACTGAGAAATGGATTTATACGAAAGATCATCTCTAAACTCTTTCTTTTTGATACCCTCTTTGATGCAGCCCTCTATAATTTTTTGCCAATACTCAAAAAACTCGCTAAGCCGTAGCCTGAAATTCTCGTTACTGTCGCTCATCTCCAGAGCTAGGTTCCCGAACGGGCAGCCTCTTCTGCAATCGAGGTTCTTATGATAAGTCGTGATTTCCTTATAGTATTTTTTTAACCTTTTCTCAGGCGATACGGACTTGTTGCCAAGAGTGTTTGCGAGAAATTTTATTTCGTAATCCTCAATTCTTTTCTCCAGTATTAGAAGTCCGAGTTCTTCTTTGGATTTGAAATGATAGTAGAAATTACTTTTTGTCACGCCTGTGTTTTTTAAAAGATCGTCTACAGAAGTATTGTTGTAGCCATTTAGATGAAACAGGTCTCGTGCGCTTTCCAAGATTTTTTCTTTGCTCGTGCTCATGCAATTTGCCCCGCTTGTCAGTATTAGGACTGACCAGTCAGTTCTAATGCTATATGTATTAATATTTGTTGTCAAGTCAGGAGTCGTTCGTTTTCTAAGCGGAGTAGTAAACGGATTAGATTATAGCAGGCATGAATAGACGGCCAGCATTGCATAAAGCTGCCTTAGGCAAGCGATTAGCGGAGGTAATGTGGAATTTACTTGTCCTCATCCTGAATCCTTCCCTACACTTAAGACAGGAAGGGAGTAAGATCGCTCATAAGACATCAAAGCTGATTTTGAGTGGAGACTCGGGATAAAAGCCTGAAAGGCTGCCTCCCAAGTTTTTTTCCTGTATAAGCACCTTAAATAGATTACCCATAGACCCCGGCAGGAAGAGGTTTTTTGCGGTGGCAATTTTTCCCCCAGCTGTTTCCTCCGTACTTTGAGACATTTTCTCAAGCACTTCCAGAATACCCCAGTCTGTCAGAAACTGCCCTTGAGTGGTGTATACAATCTTATTCAAGCCCGCGGCCTCTCCCGCGCTTATGAGGTTGCCGAAATCCACGTGTGCCGTAATATCCTGCTCGCCTATATCCGTATAAGGGTTTTCGTTTATTGTATGTCCTTTCATGCATTTATAAGTGCCACTCGTTCTAGAGGGATTGTAGAGCTCGGGAGAAAGAAAGCCGTAGTCTATAGTCAGTAAAAGCCCCTTATTCAGAATGCGGGAGATGTCAGAAAGCGTTTTCCCGGCCCGGAGATTAATTTCAATCTGCTGTCCTTCTTCCAAAACGAGACCGTATTTGCGCGCATATTCTTGTAACTCAGGCGTGCTCGGCTCCCCGGTAATCTCGATAAAATTATTATCTTCAACACTAACGTATATCTCGCGCAGCCTGCCTTTTTCCATTACCGCCCTATGAAACGGGATCGAGTCAAAGAGCTCGTTTGATATGACGACGCCCTCTACACTTTCGTTTTCCAATTCAGAAGGAGAGTTAATAAACCTGAGTTTTTCTATATGATCTTTAAGAGCTTCCTGGGCTATCTCAATTAGCGTCGGGCTCTTTTCTATAGATATATACTCGAGTGTTTCATATACCGCTGTTTTTTCTCTCTTTAGAGCATCGAGTACGTCAAGTGCTAAAGTTCCGTTGCCTGAACCAATCTCCACAATCGTCGGTACAGGGGCGTTTATGTAAGAAAAACCCCTTAAGATAAAATTCGAGATAACCTCGCCGAATGCGGAATGCACGTAAGGGCTTGTATAGAAGTCGCCGCGGCGGCCGATACTTACATTCCCCGAGGTGTAGTAGCCGTACTCCTGGTGATAGAGTGCAAGGTCCATGAAATTCTCAAATATGATAGGACCCGAATCTCTTATCCCGGATTTTATGATCTCTGTTAATTCGTTCATCTTATTAATTGTGACTACCTGGTCTTTTTATTTGTCCGAACTAAAGTAAATTATATCAGACCCGTGTGTAATGGGGACGGAGGCGAGCGCTTCACAGCGATGCCATGGGGACCGCGAGTGAATGTCGTTCATGAGCGAGAGCAGGATAAAATAATAATGGGGACGGAGGCGAGCGCTTCACAGCGATGCCGGTGGGGACGGACCGGAGCACAAAGTGCGATCGGGGGGCAGGTATAAAATTAGAAGACGCATGATAAAGGATTCAGGATGAAAAAATTGTTTAACCACGAATGGACACGAATTTACAATAAGGGATGTATAAAACGAAAAGAGAAGAATAAAAGATGAGATTCTGGGCTTGTCCTAAACTCGATTCAGGATCTGGCCCGGAATGACAATGTTTCGCGAGCGCTTCACAGCGATGCCGGGGATTAATTTATATACAGAGATTGACCTGACTTACTAAAGTTATTGGATATACGGATACTAATGGTATTTATCAGAAAATATACAAAGGCGTTTATCTTTTTTCTCCTCGTGCTCTCGTTTCTCGTGGTTTCCTATACTGTCGATTTACTTATAGGCAACAAACGGAAAAAACTGGGATACTTCTCAAAAATCGCATCATTTATGTCAAAATGCGCTCTTATAATTTTAGGTGTGCGGGTTAAAAAAAGAAACCTGAGTAATTTGGTGCGGAAGAAAGAAAATTATTTAATCGTATCGAACCATCTCACGTATATGGATGTCTTCGTGATAAGTACAGTCGTGCCCTCTGTATTTATTGCAAACTCCGAGCTCAAGGAGCAGTTCCCTCTGGGCGCGGTCACCAAGTATTCAGGAGGAGTTTTTGTAGAGCGTAGAAACAGGGCTAGTCTCCTTAAAGATATGGAAAATATAAAAGATATTCTAAGCATCGGGTTCGATATGGTTCTATTCCCCGAAGCGACTACTTCTGACGGGGAGAAGATTTTAAAATTCAGGACGCCGTTTTTAGCGTCCGCAATCGAAAGTAATGTGAACATACAGCCTATATGTCTTAAGTACAGGGAGTTAAACGGCTCAGCTATTACACCCTCGAACAAGCACATTGTTTACTTTTACGAGGGGATCGGATTTTTCGATCATTTCTTCAGGCTGCTGGAGCAAAAATCGATCTCAGTCGAAGTGGAAGAGCTCGAGACTATAGTGATAAGCCCCGAGAGCTCGAGGAAGGCAGTGAGCGATCTTGCATACAAGAGAATCAGCGATGCATATTTCCAACATGACACGAATACCTAAATTGATTATCTAACTGTAGATATATGTGGTATCTGCAATTGTATTAAAGTACTATAAGCAATATGAATCGCAGATATACGTCTTGCTCCGGCAGCGTAGGTTAGTTATGATAGAAACTCCCTCAAACGGGAGTCTGGCTCAATAAAATGAGGAAATGGGGACGGGCGGGAGTGCGAAGCACGATCCGGGGGAATTAGTAAAATGGGGACAGAGGCGAGCGTATCACAGCGATGCCGGGGAGTAAAATAAAGGAGGACCTGACATGGATATAAAATGGGCTAAGAGGATAGAAGAGCTGCCGCCTTATCTGTTTGCCGAGATAGACGCCAAAAAGAACGAGATGCTGAAAAAGGGCGTTGACGTTATTGATCTCGGAGTAGGCGATCCCGATATACCCACACCATCTAATATCATAGATGCATTGAAAGATGCGGCGGGCGATCCCGAAAACCACCGCTACCCTTCATACCAGGGCATGCTTCCATTCCGACAAGCTGTGGCTCAGTGGTATAAGGTGCGTTTCGGCGTGGAGCTTGACCCAGAGAACGAAGTTGTGGCGCTCATAGGCTCAAAGGAGGGTATAGCTCATACACCGCTTGCATTTCTCGATCCGGGCGATGTGGGTCTGTTCACCGACCCCGGATACCCGGTGTATCCAACTTCAATCAGTTTTGCGGACGGCGTACCGGTGAGTATCCCACTGTATAAAGAAAACGATTTCCTCCCGGACCTAAAAGCTATACCAGAGAGCACTTTAAGTAAGAGTAAGCTCATGTTTCTTAATTATCCCAACAACCCCACCACGGCTGTGGCCGATAAGGCGTTTTTCGAGGAGGTTGTGGAGTTTGCAGTCTCAAATAACATACTTATATGCCACGATGCTGCGTACACCGAAATTGCCTACGACGGGTACGTTCCCCCGAGCTTCCTCGAAGTGGACGGAGCAAAGGAGTGCGGCATCGAGTTTCATTCCCTGTCCAAGACCTTTAACATGACGGGGTGGAGGATCGGGTTTGCCGTAGGTAATAAAAAGGCAATCGGGGGCCTCGGCAAGATTAAGACAAATATAGATTCGGGCGCTTTTCAGGCTGTCCAGATTGCCGGCATAGAGGCGCTCAGGAACCACACGCTCGGGCTTGATGACCGAAAGAAGATATTTCAGGAGAGGCGGGATATATTCTGTAAGGGTCTTGACGCGCTCGGACTCGCATATACTATGCCCAAGGCAACCTTTTACGTATGGTTTTCTGTGCCCGAGGGTATGAGCTCAAAAGAGTTTTCATCCAAACTCCTTGAAGAAGCGGGTATAGTAGTAACGCCCGGGAACGGATTCGGGGATGCAGGTGAGGGTTATGCCCGCGTCTCTACTACATTCAGCACTGAGAG
>QIHJ01000020.1 GCA_003229065.1 Candidatus Dadabacteria bacterium | reverse complement strand
CACATCGCTCAGGGCATCACCCGGAGTGTACGGCACCGTTATAGACGTGAAAATGCTTATCTCCCGGGTTGTAGATAAGGACGAGCGGGCACAGAGTATAGAAGACTTTGAGGTAACCCGCCTCAAGCAGGACCAGGAAGATGAAATAAAAATGCTGAAAGACGACGCCTATGAGCGTATTAAATCCCTTGTTTTAAATAAGACCACTTCTGCAAAACTCACGGTTTCGCGAAAAACTGTGTTTAAAAAGGGTGATAAGATCGTTGAGGAAGTGCTTAAGACTGTGCCGTTTGAGAAGTTTGCCGATCTGAGTGTAGAGAAAGGTGACGCAATAGAGGCCGAGATAAAGCGTCTCATTGAGAGGACACTCGAGCAAATAGATTTAACCAATGTGGTGTATGATCAGAGGATATCCAAGCTTACCAAACCCGATGAGCTGCCGCCGGGAGTATTAAAGGTGGTTAAGGTCAATATCGCAGTAAAGCGTAAGCTTCAGGTGGGCGATAAAATGGCGGGACGCCACGGAAACAAAGGAGTTATTTCCAAAATTCTCGCAGAAGAAGATGTGCCCTATCTGCCAAACGGAAGTCCCGTGGAAATGATACTAAACCCTCTTGGTGTACCTTCCCGTATGAACGTCGGTCAGGTACTCGAGACACACCTCGGGTGGGCTTCACGAGAGCTCGGGAATCAAATAAATGATTTTATTGAGAGGGAGTTCAGCCCTGCTGCATTAAGAGATAAGCTAAAAGCAATATATAAAGAAGACACACCCAAGAAGCTTATAGACAACCTGGATGACGACGAGGTCCTGGACGTTGCCAGAAGACTCGGAAGCGGTATTCCGGTAAAGTCGCCTGTATTTGACGGAGCCACAGAAGCAGAGATAAAACAATTGCTTAGGGAAACGGGTCTACCTGAAGACGGTAAAACCATTCTCTTTAACGGTGAGAGCGGTGAGCCCTTTGATCAGAAGGTTACTGTAGGGGTTATGTATATGCTCAAGCTCCACCACCTTGTAGAGGAAAAGATTCACGCAAGGGCAATAGGGCCGTATTCGCTAGTGACTCAGCAGCCACTGGGGGGTAAAGCCCATTTTGGAGGTCAGAGGCTTGGAGAAATGGAGGTCTGGGCGCTTGAGGCATACGGTGCGTCATATACGCTTCAGGAATTTCTGACTGTAAAATCCGATGATGTTATTGGAAGAACGAGAATATTTGATTCGATAGTAAAGGGTGATATGAGTTTTGAGCCCGGGCTTCCGGAATCCTTTAAGGTTCTTCAAAAAGAGCTCCAGGCTCTTGCCCTGGATGTAGAGCTCCTAGAAGAGGAAGTAGAAACGGATTAAAAACCAAATTTGCGAGGGAGAGAAAAAGTGGACGTAGATACCCTATTTGAAAAGCCAAAAAATCCGTCTGAGTATTCGGCAGTAAAAATTTCAATTGCTTCTCCTGAAAAGATTAAGGGCTGGTCGCACGGGGAAGTTAAAAAGCCGGAAACGATCAACTACAGGACATTCAAGCCCGAAAGAAGCGGACTGTTTTGCGCTAAAATATTCGGGCCGGTAAAGGATTACGAGTGCACCTGCGGTAAATATAAGAGACTCAAGCACAGGGGAATAACCTGTGAGAAGTGCGGCGTTGAAGTAATTTCCTCAAAAGTCAGACGCGACAGGATGGCCCATATAGAGCTTTCCTCTCCGGTAGCGCATATTTGGTTCCTAAGAAGTATCCCTTCAAGGATCGGTATGCTTCTCGATATGACTCTTAAGGACCTGGAAAAAGTGCTTTATTACGAATCATATGTGGTTTTAGATCCGGGGGGCACTGATCTTAAATTCGCCGAAGTCCTGGGTGAAGATAAATATAGGAAAGCTGTCGAAGAGTACGGACACAGCTTCAAAGTGGGTATGGGTGCCGAGACAATAAGGGAAATGCTCAAGAAAATAGATCTCGTAGAGCTCTCAGAAGAACTGAGACACGAGATGAAAAACACTTCATCCCCCATTAAAAGAGCAAGAATAGCCAAGAGACTCAGAATAGGAGAAGCATTTAGGAAATCGAAGAATCGTCCCGAGTGGATGATATTGACCCGAATTCCCGTTCTTCCCCCTGATCTGAGACCGCTTGTTCCTCTGGACGGAGGCCGCTTTGCTACCTCAGATTTAAATGACCTCTACCGCCGTGTAATAAACAGAAATAATCGTCTTAAAAAGTTACTCGAGCTTGGAGCTCCCGATATTATAGTCAGAAACGAAAAACGTATGCTGCAGGAATCTGTGGACGCACTTTTAGAGAACGGACGAAGGGGAAGACCCGTGCTCGGTCATAACCACAGACCCCTTAAGAGTCTGAGCGATATCATCAAGGGTAAACAGGGTAGGTTCAGGCAAAACCTTTTAGGTAAAAGGGTTGATTACTCGGGACGTTCCGTTATTACGGTGGGCCCCGAGCTTAAGCTCCATCAGTGCGGAATACCCAAACAGATGGGTCTTGAGCTTTTCAGACCGTTTATTTATCATAAACTTGAGCTATGGGGAGCTGCCGCGACTATAAAAATAGCTAAGAAGCTGGTCGAGCAGGAAGCCCCGATTGTATGGGACGCACTGGATGAGGTCATTAAGGAGCACCCGGTTCTCTTAAACCGAGCTCCGACACTTCACCGCCTGAGCATCCAGGCATTCGAGCCTATATTAATAGAAGACAAAGCCATACAGATCCACCCCTTGGTATGTCCCGCGTACAATGCGGACTTTGACGGTGATCAGATGGCTGTTCATGTTCCTCTTTCTATAGAGGCACAGACCGAGTGCAGGACGCTCGTTATGTCGACAAACAATATCCTTTCCCCCGCTCACGGTAAGCCCATCATCCTTCCGACACAGGATATTGTGCTCGGAATCTACTACATGACCCGAGACATGGCGGTCGAGAAAGGCGACGGCAAGATATTCTCGGGCATCAATGAAGTTCAGATGGCCTATGATTCGGGCGAGATCGGTATACACGCCCAGATCCGGGTGCGTATCAACGAAAAAATGTATGAAACCACAGCAGGCAGAGTGCTCTTATATGATATAATACCCAAAGATATCCCATTTGAGCTGGTTAACAAAGTTATGACTAAGAGGGCTATAGAGGAGCTTGTAGACAGCTGCTTCAGGGTAGCCGGCGGGAAAAGCACAGTGCTTCTCGCAGACCGTATGAGAACTCTCGGGTTTAAGTACTCGACAATATCAGGCATATCGATATCGATTGACGACATGAAGATCCCCGAGAAGAAGAACGAGCTTTTGCAAAAGGCTCGGGATGAAGTTTTGAAGGTGCAAAATCAATATTCACAGGGTCTTATCACGGACGGTGAAAGGTACAACAAAGTGATCGATATCTGGGCGCGTACAAGTGACGAGATAGCCCAGCAGATGATGAAGGACATATCTTTTGAAGAAATGATAGATACTGAAGGTAAAACCAAGAAAGGAACAAGCTCAAATCCCATATACATGATGATCGATTCAGGCGCCAGAGGCAGCCAGACACAGGTTAGGCAGCTTGCCGGTATGAGGGGACTTATGGCTAAACCTTCGGGTGAGATCATCGAGACACCGATCACATCAAACTTCCGTGAGGGTCTTACGGTACTCCAGTACTTTATTTCCACACACGGAGCCAGAAAAGGATTGGCAGACACAGCGCTTAAGACGGCAAACGCAGGTTACCTTACAAGGAGACTTATCGACGTTGCCCAAGATGTAATGATAAAAGAATATGACTGCGCTACCCTTGAGGGTATCACGGTTAGTGACCTCGTTGAAGGCGGAGAAATCATTGAGAGGGTAGGTGAGAGAGTTTTGGGCAGAGTGACGCTCGAGGATGTAAGTGATCCCGTAAGCGGGGAAGTCATAGTAAGGAGTAACCAGGAGATAGACGAGCAGGCGGCTTCAAGTATTGATGAAGCGGGCGGTATAACAGAGATTAGGATCCGCTCGGTGCTTACCTGCGAGACAAGAATCGGCGTCTGTGTTCTTTGTTACGGCAGGAATCTGGCTACGGGTAAGCTCGTAAACATCGGTGAGGCAGTGGGAATCATTGCGGCTCAGTCTATCGGAGAGCCCGGAACCCAGCTTACTATGAGAACCTTCCACATTGGAGGCGCAGCTTCACAGAGGGCGGCGGAAAGTACTCTAGAAAGCACTCACAAGGGCATCGTTCAGTTCCAAAAGGTGAAAACAGTTTCCACTAAAGACGGCGGACAAGTCGTGAGTAACCGTACGGGGATATTATTAATTGTAGATGATAAAGGATACGAAAGAGAAAGGTACCCGCTTGCTTTGGGCGCGAAGCTCAAGATTTCCGAAGGTGACAAGGTAAAAGAAGGTCAGCTTATGGCTGAGTGGGACCCCTACACAACTCCGTTCATTGCCGAATTTGACGGCACCATCGGCTTCGTTGATTTAGAGCAGGGCGTTAGCCTAAAAGAACAGGTTGATGAAGTAACGGGTATTTATAAAAAAGTTGTTATAGAAACCAAGAATCTGGAAATGCACCCTGGAATCCTCATAAGAACAAATGACGGAAAGAACATTCAGTATTCTCTTCCGATAGGTGCCATTATCGAAAAGAACGAAGGCGACCCTGTAAACGCAGGCGATATTGTGGCCAAGATAGCAAGAGCCACAGCTAAGACTAAGGATATCACGGGCGGACTGCCCAGAGTGGCAGAGCTCTTCGAAGCCAGGATACCGAAGGATCCCGCAGTTGTAACGGAAATCGACGGTATTGTAAGTTACGGAAAAGACCTAAAAGGAAAGAGGAGAGTGGTTGTTACTCCTGAAATCGGTGAACCCAAAGAATACCTTGCTCCAAGAGGTAAGCACGTACTCGTAAGAGAGGGTGAGCAGGTAAGCTCGGGCGACCAGCTTGTGGACGGTTCGATAAACCCACATGACATCCTCAGCATAAGGGGAGAAAGAGCGCTGACCCGTTACCTGGTTGATGAAATCCAGGAAGTTTACAGGCTCCAGGGCGTGAAGATAAACGATAAACACATAGAAGCAATTGTAAGGCAGATGCTCAAACGTGTCAGGATCAAAGATCCGGGGGATACGACTCTTCTTGTCGGGGAAGCTGTTGAAAAACATCTCTTCTTCGAAGAGAATGAAAGGATATTAGACCAGGGCGGAAGACCGGCGTCCGCAGAGCCTCTGCTTCTGGGCATCACCAGAGCATCGCTCAGTACTGACAGCTGGCTTTCAGCGGCGTCTTTCCAGGAAACAACCAGGGTGTTGACCGAAGCCGCATGCGAGGGTAAAGTGGATAATCTCAGGGGGCTCAAGGAAAATGTTATTATGGGTAGACTGATACCTGCCGGCACGGGGCTTCCGATATACAAGAACATCGATGTTGAAGTGCCCGTTCTTGAAGTACCCGTTCCGACCACAGCTTCTGTGGAAGAAGAATAGAAAATAACAGTTTGGGGATTAGGGTCAGGTGTTCCGGCTCTAATCCCATATTCTCAATTCTGTACCATATATCTCAACATGAGTTCTGAGCGCAAAACCGATATGGATAAGGCTTATAATCCCAAGAAGGTTGAAGAGAAGTGGTACGCAAACTGGATGGAAGAGGGTTACTACAAAGCCTCGACCGCCTCTGAAAAAACACCCTATACCATAGTGATACCCCCTCCCAATGTGACGGGTTCACTTCATATCGGCCATGCACTCGATTACACCATACAGGATATTTTAATACGCTATAAACGTATGAAAGGGTTTGACGCGCTTTGGGTGCCGGGTACTGACCATGCTGGGATCGCGACTCAGATGGTCGTTGAGCGCGAGCTTGAGAAAGAAGGCGAGTCGCGGATCGAGATGGGTAGAGATAAATTCCTGAGTAGAGTCTGGGAGTGGAAAGAGGAGTCCGGAGGCAGGATTACTACTCAGCTCAGGAGGCTCGGAGCGATGCCCGATTGGGATAAAGAGCGATTCACGATGGATGAAGGGCTCTCCCAAGCGGTCAGGCAAGTTTTTGTGGAGCTTTACCGGCAGAAACTGATATATAAGGACAAGCGGCTAGTTAACTGGGACCCTAAGCTCAGGACAGCGGTTTCAGATCTCGAAGTGGAGCAGCGTGATATGAGGGGTCATTTATGGCACTTCAAATACCCGGTCTTGGGCTCTAAAGGCCAATATATTACGGTTGCCACTACGAGGCCCGAAACAATGCTCGGAGACACTGCTGTGGCCGTTCATCCGGAGGACGCAAGGTATAAACACCTTGTAGGGGAATATGCGGTATTACCATTAGTGAAACGTGAAATACCTATAGTTGCAGACGAGTACAGCGACCCCGAAAAGGGAAGCGGCGCTGTAAAGATCACGCCCGCCCATGACTTTAACGACTTTGAAGTGGGACTTAGGCATGAGCTTCCTATCATCAATATTTTCGATTCTACAGCTCATTTGAACGAGAACACACCTGAAGCGTACAGGGGAATGGAAAGGTTCGAGGCGCGAAAGCGCATAATAGAAGATATGGATGCGCTCGGGCTGCTTGTAACTATAGAAGACACCGATCATACCGTACCATTCGGAGACCGCTCGGGCGTAGTGATTGAGCCCTGGCTTACCGATCAATGGTATGTGGACGCAAAGAAACTAGCCGTCCCGGCTATAGAAGCCGTAGAGGATGGCCGTATTAAATTTGTTCCGAAATACTGGGAGAACACTTATTTTGAATGGCTCCGCAATATCGAGCCCTGGTGCATCTCGCGTCAGCTCTGGTGGGGACACCAGATACCGGCCTGGTACGGGCCCGGCGGAGAAGTTTTCGTTGCGCTTTCAGAGGATGAAGCGCTAAAATTGGCAAGAGAACACTACGGAGAAGACGTGCCGCTTACTCAGGACTCAGATGTTTTAGACACCTGGTTTTCCTCCGGACTCTGGCCATTTTCCACACTCGGATGGCCAGAGATGACGACTGAGCTAAAGAAGTATTATCCAACCGACGTACTGGTTACAGGGTTTGACATTATCTTCTTTTGGGTGGCCCGTATGATCATGCAGGGGATTAAATTCATGGACGACGTCCCATTTAAGGACGTTTACATTCACGGTCTCATAAGGGACGAAAAGGGCCAGAAGATGAGTAAGACCAAGGGTAATGTGATAGACCCCATCGACGTCATAGAGGAATACGGTGCGGATGCGCTCAGATTCACGCTAACTGCCCAGTGTACTCAGGGTAGGGACATAAAGCTCTCCATGTCTGTCATTCAGGGGTATAGAAACTTTATAAACAAGCTCTGGAACGCATCCAGGTTTCTTATAATGAACTTGGAAGGATACAATCCGGATTTCACACCCTCGGTTGAAGAGCTCTCAACGTACGACAAATGGATACTCACGGAGCTTAATCGTACTATAACATTGGTGGAGGAATCCTTTGAAGAGTACGAGTTCGACAAGGCTGCGGGGGCTATCTATCAATTTTTCTGGGCTGAATACTGCGATTGGTACATAGAAGCAGTGAAACCTGCCTTGTACGGAGACGACGCCCGGGAAAAACAAAAGACAAGGCACATACTCGTGCGGGTGCTTACAAGCTCTTTACAGTTGCTCCATCCCGTCTCTCCTTTCGTAACAGAGGAGCTCTATCATAAGCTCAGGGAGTTCGGAGTAGGGTTAAAGGGCGTTGATTGCGTGACTACAAAGAGCATAGTAACGAGCTCGTTCCCTGATTCCGAAAGCGTGCCCGTATTTAAAGATGCTCATAAAGAGTTCGAGTTCATAAAAGCGATTGTGGCCGGTGTAAGGAACTTAAGGGCTGTGATTGGGCTTCATCCTTCTGAAAAGGTAAGCATGACTCTTATCCCTGAAAGCTCCGGTATAGGAAAACAGATTGAGTCAAACCGAGATTTTATTCTCCATTCCGCCTCCTTATCCGGTCTCGAGTTAAGATATAAAGGAAAGCCCGAAAAAGCGGTCGTTCAGGTGATTCCGGGCGTGGAGCTATTTTTACCTGTCGAGGGTCTGATCGATGTGGAAAAGGAATCGGAGAGGATAAAAAAAGAGATCGGAAAGCTCGCAAAGGATCTTGAGCGTACAGAAAAGAAGCTTGGGAGTTCAGAATTCCTTGAACGAGCGCCTGAAGACGTAGTCCAAAAAGAGAGGGACAAGTTTGACGAGCTTTCCTTCCAGAGAAAAAAGATGGAAGACGTGCTTCAGAAGCTAAACGAGCTGATTTGATAACATCTTTACACAAATGTCTCAATAAAGAGCTAATGATGCCTTCTTTTGATTTTTAGCTTAGATTCCATAATATTAATATCTCAAATGGTTCTCAGTAAATATTTCGTTTTTCTTCACTTCCCAAAGTCCGGAGGTTCTTTTGTCCGAAAAATATTGAATTTATCGGCGCCCAAGAGCTGGGAGCTTTCTTCTCCCGGTAAACACCTTGATTATGTGCACTGCCCCGACACGCACAAGTCGCTTCCGGTTTTCGGTTTCGTGAGAAACCCATATGACTGGTACGTATCGTGGTACATATTTAGTAAGCACGTCTACCCGCACGATTTTTTCAATAATGTTTCCGACGATGGGAATTTGGATTTCAAAAGCACTATTATGAACGTTGTTGACGTAGATTATAATAAGTATTTCGGTATTGATTACATTAAGCTTTATGGAAGGCCTGTAGGAGCCTACACCTCTTATATACATTCCATGTTCGGCGAGGATTTGGACAAGATAAAATTTGGGAAATTCGAGAACTTAAGGGAGGATTTTCTGAATATCCTTTCAGATATAGCAGAGCCGCCACTATTTATGAGATTTCTTACGAACTACTACCCCAGGGTTAATAAGGGCAAACGCACACACTACAGTGATTACTATGACCCGGAGCTGCGTGAAATAGTAGCAGAGAAGGAAAGCGAGGTTCTTGACAGGTTTGCTTATAGCTTTGAATCTTCAGTGGAAAATAAATAGTGCTTGCCGACCAATCAGTTAACTGGCAGAATTTAAGTCAGCCTTATCAGATTACTCACTCACCGAAAAGTTTGAGCTGATTAATCTTGGCTTTCTGGTCTGTAAGCTCGACCGGATATTTTCCCGTAAAACATGCGTTACAAAAGTGCTCTTTTCCGTTTACGTTCTTTGAGCTGTTGACCGCTTTCATTACGCCTTCCATGCTCAAGTACCCAAGTGAATCAGAAGTTATATACTTTCTTATCTCATCGGTATCGAGAGAGTTTGCAATGAGCTCTTCTTTAATCGGAGTATCTATACCGTAATAGCAGGAGAACTTGGTTGGCGGCGAGCTTATCCTCATATGTATCTCTTTTGCCCCTGCGGCGCGTATCATCTTCACTATCTTCCTGCTGGTTGTTCCCCTTACGATAGAATCATCGACTATAACGACCCTCTTTCCGTCGAGCACTTCCCTGATAGCGTTTAGCTTAAGCTTAACTCCAAAGTTTCTGATCGACTGCTGGGGTTCAATGAATGTCCTCCCCATGTAGTGGCTCCTTAGTAGTCCAAGCTCGAGCGGAAGCCCTGTTTCCTCTGCAAAACCCATCGCCGACGGCACTCCCGAGTCCGGGACCGCTACAACTATATCAGCCTCTGCCGGATGCTCTTGGGCAAGCTGTTTGCCCAGGCTCTTTCTTACCTGATATACATTTCTTCCGGTTAAAAAACTATCCGGGCGGGCAAAGTATATATATTCGAAAACACAGTACGAGTGCTTTTGCTCTCCGAAGGGCTTAAATGATTCAACACCTTTCTCATCGACGATGACTATCTCTCCGGGCTCGATCTCTCTTACAAACTCAGCCTCAATCAGATCAAACGCGCATGTCTCGGAAGCGAACACCGGGGAATCCCCGAGCTTGCCCATAACAAGCGGTCTGAATCCGTATGGGTCTCTTGCCGCGATCATCATTTCGGGAGTGAGAAACATAAGAGAATAAGCACCTTTACATCTGGACAGCGCTTCGATGACCCGCTGCACGAGTTTTTCTTCCTTGGACTTTGCTATCAGGTGAACTATAACTTCCGTATCTGTGGTGGATTGAAATATTGCTCCCTCACCCTCGAGCTCGTCACGTAGAGTCTTCGCATTGGTCAGATTACCGTTATGCGCTATTGACAGGGCACCCCTGAAATAGTTTATAACGATCGGCTGCATATTCTTGGTCTGACTCGATCCTGTGGTGGAGTACCGGACGTGCCCTATGGCGCTTCTCCCGGGGAGGCCTGCAAGCACGTCTTCAGAAAAGATGTCGGATACGAGCCCCATAGCCCTGTGTTTATGGAGGTTAACGCCGTCTGAGGTCACAATTCCGGCGCTTTCTTGTCCTCTGTGCTGAAGCGCATGAAGGCCTAGATAGGTTAAGTTCGAGGCCTCGGCATGGTCGAAAATACCGAAAACTCCGCACTCTTCTTTGAGCTTAGGCATAGCTTTTGAGTATTTTTTCGAAACCCGTATCCCATGCACTAAAGGCTTCGTTAAGAGATATGTCCACTAAGTCCTCGATATATATTTTATCGCCGCCGACCTTGCCGATAACCTCTGTTTTCAGTCCGGCTTCGTTTGCAATCTCTCTAAGACTATTAAGATTGCTTTCATCCAACGTAACAATTGCTCTTGACTGTGATTCTGAAAATAGAACCGCGTCCTCTCTCATATCAATGGGTATTTGAACTTTAACGCCAATATTGCCGCCTGGTGAGAAGCATGATTCTGCCAATGCTATTGCTAGACCGCCTTCAGAAAGATCGTGCGCAGAGTGTAGTATACCTATTTCAGAAGCTTTAAGTAAGGTGTTTATCAATTTTAATTCCGCATCGAAATCAAGCTCGGGAGGAGCGCCGCATAGCATGCCGTGAATTTTCTCCAAATACTCGCTGCCGCCAAGCTCCTCCTTGGTTTCACCGAGCAGTACTACCACGTCTCCCTCATACATAAACCACGGGTTTGTAAGATACTTTACGTTATCTATTACTCCCACCATGCCGATCGTAGGGGTCGGATAGATTGCCCTATCCTCTGTTTCGTTATAAAAACTCACATTTCCGCTCACAACCGGGGTGTTGAATTTAACCACAGCCTCGGCCATACCTTCAATAGAGCGTTTAAACTGCCACATTACGCCGGGTCTTTCAGGGTTCCCGAAGTTAAGACAATCTGTGATGGCAAGCGGTTTGGCCCCTGACACCGCTAAGTTTCTGGCGCACTCCGCAACTGCAATTGCAGTGCCCCAATATGGGTCTAAGTAGCAGTATTTCGAGTTGCAGTTGACCGTCATGGAAATGGCTTTGTCTGTATCTTTAACCCGTATTACGGATGAGTCTCCACCCGGAAGCACTACGGTGTTTGTTCTGACCATATGATCGTACTGCTCGTATATCCAGCGTTTACTTGCCAGTGTAGGTGATGAAAGAAGGTTGAGCAGCACCCTCCCCAAGTTCCCTGGTACGGGAATATCCGACATATTAAGGACATTAAGCTCACTCTGATAATCGGGCTCGCTCCAAGCTCTGTCGTAAAGAGGCGCTTCTTCAGCTATGAGGCTTATTGGTATATCGCATACGAGCTTGCCTTTTTCAGTAAGTTTAAGAGAGCTGTCATCTGTTACTTGGCCGATGACGCTGAAATCCAGCCCCCACTTTCTGAAAATCCTCTCCGCTACTTCTTCCTTCCCGCTTTTGAGTACCATGAGCATACGCTCCTGCGATTCTGAAAGCATTACCTCATACGCGCTCATTGACTCTTCTCTTCTCGGCACTTTATCTATCTCTATCTCTATCCCAGTCCCAGCCCGCTCCGCCATTTCAGTGGAAGACGAGGTCAGTCCCGCCGCTCCCATGTCCTGGATTCCTACCACGGCGTCTGTCTTAAAGAGCTCAAGGCACGCTTCGAGTAATAATTTTTCGGTAAACGGGTCCCCTACCTGAACAGCGGGTCTTTTCTCCTCAGCTTCTTTTGTAAATGTTTCAGATGCCATCACGGCGCCGTGTATCCCGTCCCGTCCGGTTTTAGAACCCACATAGATTACCGGGTTACCCACACCCTCGGCGTATCCTCTGAATATACCGTCAGTCTTGGCGATACCGAGCGCGAACACATTTACGAGCGGGTTTCCGTTGTAACAGTCGTCGAAGTACACTTCGCCTCCGATCGTCGGTATGCCGATACAG
Source organism: Candidatus Dadabacteria bacterium (assembly GCA_003229065.1). Lineage (GTDB taxonomy): Bacteria > Desulfobacterota_D > UBA1144 > Nemesobacterales > UBA2774 > UBA2774. The sequence continues at coordinate 7,335 of QIHJ01000020.1, read as the reverse complement.
TTGCCGTAACCTGCAATTCCTGCTACAACGCCGTCTACTAGATACTTAGTTTTTGGGAGTGACGGGTCGCCGAACCTGAGCGAATCCAAAATCGCTACCGGGCGCGCTCCCATAGTGAATATATCCCTCAGTATTCCGCCTACTCCCGTTGCCGCTCCCTGATACGGCTCTATAAATGAGGGGTGGTTATGGCTCTCCATCTTAAACACCGCGCATAGCCCCCCGCCTATGTCTACTATCCCCGCGTTTTCCCCAGGGCCCTGGATTACTTGCGCGCCTTTTGTAGGCAGTGTTTTTAAATGTATTTTCGAGCTTTTATAAGAGCAGTGCTCGCTCCACATGGCCGCAAGTATGCCGAGCTCCGTAAGGTTTGGCTCCCTGCCGAGCTTATCTGTAATCTTATTATACTCTTCTTCCGTGAGTCCGTGCTCTTTGGCGGTCTTTAAGTCAGGCATCTTTACGGGGAATAATATACCAGTAAATTCGACTCTAATCACTGGGCTCAAATCCATGCATATTCTTTGTATAGAGACTATACATTTATACTTGTAATAATTTCAAATCGGTAATATTATCTATCCCAGACTATGGATCATGTAATACTGTTTGTATCACTGGTAATGGCGGTCGCTCCTATGGTCGCCATGCTCTATTTTATATGGTGGGTAGACCGTTACGATAGAGAGCCCGTGAGGTTTGTGTTAGCGGCATTTCTATGGGGCGGGTTCGGCGCGATCGGGCTTTCCATAATCGCTTCCGAGTTCAGTATAAGTTTATTCCAAGAGGCCATTTATAACGCAGGGTTTGACGCCGGAACCGTAGTGGTTGCTCCGGTGGTGGAGGAATTCATGAAGGGCCTTATCGTATTCTTCCTCCTGCGTTACAGAAATTTCGACAACCTAACCGACGGTCTCGTTTACGGCGCCGCTTCGGGGCTCGGGTTCGGAATGACCGAGAATTTCCTTTATTTTACCCAGTTTGCGGGATTTGACCCGGGATATGAATGGCTCAGCCTTATATTTGTAAGAAGCATGCTTACAGCGAATATGCACTGTGCTGCCAGTGCAACTTTCGGAGCCGGTATAAGTAAGCTCAAAGACCACGGAATTAAAGCAATATTCTATGTTCTAGGTTCATATATCTTGGCCGTCTTGCTCCACGGCTCATGGAATTATCTCGTCGGCACAGGTGACATCGAGGATACCGGGGCGGCGGTACTTCTGGTTGTCGGTTACGTAATCGTTATTTTTATAATATTCGTTTTAGGTATACGCGGGGAGCGAAAGCAAAGAGAGGCGGTCCTGGGAGAAGAATTTGACCTGGGCGTTCTACCCGAGGATTACAAAAAAATTCTGATATCTTACGGCGCCATGAAAAAAAGCGGCTGGTTCCCGGAATACCTAAATAAAAACAAGTTTCTGATGCTCGTAAGCCGCCTCTCGCTCCGTAAGACTTCTTACTACATATCTAGCGGTAAACGCCGCGAAAAGCTTCACAGTGAGATAGTCGAAGTCAGAAAAGAGCTAAAGGAGTTTACAGCGCTTGTCGCTCAGGTCTCAAGGGACAATAAGAACACCTGATAGTATTGCCTATAGATTGCAAGATATTATTTCAAAATTACATCTATGTACTGATTAGTCCCCGCATGCTTAGACTCGCATATTACACTGCCGGGCTATTGTATAATATAAAGAGCGCTTGTATCATTAACTGACTTGAAGAGAAGGTATTTCAAATGGCTGATAAAATTAATATAAAGAATCTAAGTCCTATAGATATTGAAGAATTTATTGCGTCCAAGGGCCTTGAGCCCTACCGTGCCCAGCAGATTGGTAAATGGCTCTATCAGAAACGTGCGATCTCGTTTGACGATATGACAGATTTGTCTAAGGAGCTAAGGGAGGTTCTCAAAGAAAGTTTCACTCTCGATTGTGCGCTAGAGCTTTCAGGTGAGCAGCTCTCTACAGACGGGACAAGAAAATTCCTATTCGAGCTTTGGGACGGAAACCGTATCGAAGCTGTTCTGATTCCCGATAAGAGGAGGAACACTCTCTGTATATCTTCACAGGTAGGGTGCGCGCTTGCTTGTAAATTCTGTCTCACCGGTACGGTTGGCAAGATAAGAAACCTGAGCCCCTCTGAAATCATAGACCAGTACCTACTCGTAAACCGCTACAGCGGAGACTCGGTTACGAATATCGTATTCATGGGTATGGGCGAGCCTCTGGATAATCTGGAGAATTTGGTAAAAGCGCTAAATATACTCATGGACACGAATTTCTTATCGCTATCTGCCAAAAAGATAACCGTATCTACGTCGGGCATAGTACCCAAGATCAGGGAGCTCGGCCAAGAGGTTTCGGTTAATCTGGCTGTGTCCCTAAATGCGCCCAGGGACGATCTCAGAGACGAATTAATGCCGATTAATAAACGCTATCCAATCAAAGAGCTGCTTAAAGAAAGTATGCGTTTTCCCCTTCCTCCGAGAAAAGACCTTATGTTTGAATACGTGATGTTAAAAGGCGTTAACGATTCAATAAAAGACGCGTACGATTTGGGTGAGCTCTTAAGGGGTATCAAATGTAAGGTTAACCTGATTCCGTTTAATGAAGCGCTGCCGCTGTCGTATCGTTCACCTTCAAGGGATAGTGTTTTTGCATTTCAAAAGATTCTGATGTCTTACGGGATTAACGTGAGGATAAGAAAAAGCCGCGGTACCGATATTCTGGGCGCGTGCGGGCAGCTGGCAGCGAGCTATCCGGCCAAACCAGCGCCAATTAAAGCCCAAGCCCGGGGAGCCCGGCTCTAGCCTCGGTAAATACACTAAATAATCAAGGGTATAAACGATGACAGGTAATGAGATTAGAGAGCTATTTCTTAAATATTTTGAAGGAAAAGGGCACACGGTAGTAAAGAGCTCAGACCTTATTCCCAAAGACGACCCGACACTTCTGTTCACAAACGCCGGCATGGTGCAGTTTAAAGACGTTTACCTGGGGCTTGAAAAAAGGGATTACAACAGGGCTACATCTTCCCAGAAATGCGTCAGGGCAGGGGGTAAGCACAACGACCTTGAAAACGTGGGGCATACAGCCAGGCACCACACGTTCTTTGAGATGCTGGGCAATTTTTCATTCGGCGATTATTTCAAGAAAGACGCGATTAAATTCGGCTGGGAGCTACTTACAGAGGTATATAAGCTTCCCAAAGAGGAACTCTGGGTTACGGTGTTTGAGGACGACGACGAAGCCTCGGAGATTTGGCAAAAAGACATGGGTCTTTCTCCCGATAGAGTGGTCAGAATGGGTGAGAAGGACAATTTCTGGGCTATGGGCGACACCGGGCCCTGCGGCCCGTGCTCTGAGATATTAATAGACCAGGGCGAAGAGTTGGGCTGCGGTAAGCCGGACTGTAAAGTCGGTTGTGACTGTGACCGCTATCTTGAGCTATGGAATCTTGTGTTCATGCAGTTTGACAGGGATAAGAACGGTAAGATGAACCCGCTGCCCAATCCCAGCATCGATACCGGAATGGGGCTTGAAAGAATATCCGCAGTGCTTCAAGGGGTGAAGAGTAACTACGATACTGATCTCTTGAGAGGCTTAATCACCTTAGTTGAGGAAATCTCAGGCAAGAAGTACGGTGCCGACTCCACTTCCGACGTTTCAATGAGAGTGATAGCCGATCACGCCCGTGCAGTAACATTCTTAATCTCAGACGGAGTATTTCCCTCAAACGAGGGTAGGGGGTATGTGCTGAGGCGGATATTGAGACGTGCGGTGCGTCATGCCAATATGCTAGGTATAGAGGAGCCCTGTCTATATAAGATCACCGAGCAGGTAAGGAATATTATGCACGATGCATACCCCGAGCTCGATGAAAGGATCGAGTTTGTAAAGGATGTAGTGGAGAAAGAGGAAGAGAGATTTTTTGAAACATTGGACAGGGGTCTTGAGCTTTTGAGTGCCGAAATCGAAAAGAGGAAAGGGGATAACACGCTCCCGGGGGAAGTTGTTTTTAAACTCTATGATACATTTGGGTTTCCCATGGACCTGACCGAGGACATTGCCGGGGAGCACGGACTAATTATAGATGCTGAAGGTTTTGAGCGTGAGATGGAAAAGCAGAGAACGCAGTCCCGCGAGGCCTGGAAGGGTTCAGATGGAGGAGACCTCGGGCCTTTATATAAGGAGTTCGTTTCAGGGGGACTCGTGGTCGAATTCACCGGTTACGGCAGGACCGAGGATACAGCGAGAATTACTGCAATAATAAAGGACGGAGTGCTCGTAGATAATGCGGATAAGGGAGACGAAGTAGATATCATTACCGATCGCACGCCATTTTACGGAGAATCTGGAGGGCAGCTCGGCGACAAGGGAGTGATAGAGGGCGCACGCGGTAAAGCGCGCGTTCTGGATACTCAAAAGCCGCTTCCCACAATCATTGTAGAGAAAGCTCTCATAGACAAAGGGACGCTCTGGGTAGGGGATAAGGTTCAGCTCAGGGTCGATAAAAAGCTCAGATTTAGCTCAGAAACTCATCATTCGGCGACTCACATTCTCCACGCAGTGCTGCGAGAAGCGCTCGGGGATCACGTCGGTCAGGCAGGCTCTCTAGTAGCTCCGGGGAGGCTCAGGTTCGACTTTACTCATCATTCCTCCATAGACCCCGGGGAGCTAAGGCGAATGGAGAATATTATTAACGACCGCATCAGGCACGACGACAAGGTGATTACCGAGACCGATGTTCCCTATGACGATGCGATTAAAGGAGGGGCTACGGCGTTTTTTGAGGAGAAATACGGCGACAGTGTGCGAGTTGTAAGCATAGGGAATTACAGTATGGAGCTTTGTGGCGGCACCCATTTACATAGCTCGGGCGAGGCCGGGCTACTTAAGATAGTGTCCGAATCCGCGTCCTCAGCCGGAGTCAGGAGGGTTGAAGCGCTAGCAGGCGAGGCGGCCTGGAACTACATGAGGGGCAAGGAAGATAAGTTAAGTGAAGCCTCCGCACTCCTTAAAGTGCCCGAGTCTGATTTGATCATGAGGCTCAAGAAGCTCGTTGTAGAGAACGAAGCCGCCAGAAAGGAGCTTGAATCTTATAAAGATAAGGCCATTAGTCAATCAACAGGGGATATGCTCGATATGCTAAAGGACGTAAACGGGGTAAAGGTTCTGTCTCAGGAGGTTCCCGGCGCAGATCCCGGTCAGTTGAGGAAAGTCTGGGACGATATTAAATCCAAAATCGATTCCGGTATAGCGGTGCTCGGCGCAAAAGACGACGGTAAAGCTTTCATCCTGGTCGGAGTCACTAAGGATCTGAACAAGAAATATCATTCCGGGAATATAATCAAAGAGCTTGCCCCATTAATAGGAGGGAAAGGCGGCGGGAGGCCCGACATGGCCCAGGCTGGGGGCAATACTCCCGAGAAGCTTGATGAGGCGTTAAACAAGGCCTACGATATCATAAGCGCACTATAATTATTTCTTTCTGAATTATTACCTCTTGGATATTTACTTCCTGATCCCTTTTTCCTGAAGCACACCCTTGATCTTTTTAAGCGCTGCGCTTTCTATCTGCCTCACCCTTTCTCTTGAAATGTTGAACTTCGTTCCGAGCTCATCAAGTGTCTTCGGCTCGTCTGAAAGGACTCTCTCTTCGATGATATAGCGCTCCCTGTCTTTAAGCTTCTCGAGCGCGTCCTCCATCCCGTCTCTTACAAGCTCGGTTTCCTGTGTTTTTGTGAGCAGGTCTTCCTGGTTCACTTCCGCATCCGCAAGAAAATCCAAATGTGACATCTCATTATCACTCTTTATTCCAGCGTCAAGCGATAGGTCTTTTCCCCCCATTCTCTGATCCATTTCGATCACAGCCTTATCCGATACATTGAGCTTCTCGGCAAGCTCTTTGTAGTCCTCAGCGCTCAGATTATCCTTCGCAAGCTCATTTTTAGCGGACCGGAGCTTATAGAAGAGCTTCCTCTGTGCCTGCGTAGTCCCTACCTTAACCAAGCTCCAGCTCTTGATTATATAGTTTCGCATATACGCCTTTATCCACCACACTGCGTAGGATATAAGACGGTACCCCTTGGTGGGGTCAAACCCCTTAACCGCGTGCATGAGCCCGACGTTTCCTTCCTGAATTATGTCCATAGTGTTAAAGCCGTAATTCTTATACTCATTGGACACGCTTACGACGAATTTGAGGTTTGAAGTAACGAGCTTCCTGGCCGCTTCCAGATCCCCGTCTTTCTTATATTTCATGGCGAGCTCATACTCTTCCTTACGGCTCAGCACCGGGTAATTACTTATCTCCGCAAGGTAACGGTGGAGTGAAGTAGTTTGTGCCGGCAGCAAATTCTTCGGATGCTTCTCTTTCTTTTTATCGGGTTTTTTTGACATATATCAGCGCTTTTTTGAAGGTGTTTATATGATTTAGTATACGTTTTTGCGTATTCCTAAGCAACAGGGTATTTGAAGGCGGCGGCTGTATTAATATTAATATTGTGAGAAAAGAAATTCCAGGCTGAAAAACCTTGACTCACCTGTATCTTATAGATAAAGTTACAGGCTTAGTTCTGAGCTTAGTTTTCGGTTCCGGAGTAGCTCAGCTGGCAGAGCGGGTGACTGTTAATCACTAGGTCGGGGGTTCGAATCCCTCCTCCGGAGCCAATTTCTTGAGTAGAATCAGAACACCTTCATAAATACCAATCCCGCTTGGCTATAGTGTAAAGTATATCCCCAAACTTGTTAGAAAAGATCCGCTGACGATAGAAGGGTGTTATTTCAGAAGGTATTATTTCTTCCAACGACTTTAAGTACAGCTGGTCATAGGATAGATAATGAAGCGAATTACAAGAAACGACAATCAAGGATTTTCGATATTCGAATCGGCTTTTAGGCCATTTTTTATACTGGCGGGAATATCCTCATTGTTCTATATGATAATATGGACAGCTTATTATAGCTTTAAGCTCAACCTCAGTTTTCAGAGTATATCGCCTACGATGTGGCACGCCCACGAAATGCTGTTCGGCTACACAGCGGCAGTCATAGCGGGCTTTCTGCTAACCGTAGAGAAGTATTGGTTGGGTGTCGTAATAAACAAAAAGTTCCTGCTCATTTCTCTGTTAACCCTTTGGGTCCTTGCAAGGGTATTAATCTCAGTCCCCTTGTTTAGCGGCTTTTCCTATTTATTCGGAGCGGTAATTGACTGCTTGTTCCTTATCGTTCTTACCATAAGAGTATTGTATCCGATAATAAGCACCAAGGCTTGGGGTAAAATGGGCTTGGCCGCGCATCTGGCTATTTTGGCGGCGAGTAATATCATCTTCTA
>QIHJ01000272.1 GCA_003229065.1 Candidatus Dadabacteria bacterium | reverse complement strand
GCGGCTGAGACACAAGAGCCTGAGGATAAAGGAGGACAGGGAGAGTGATTCAATCAACCACTTATCTGGACTCGGCTGATAATACAGGTGCAAAGAGGCTCTTCTGTATTAAGGTGCTCGGAGGCTCTGGCAGAAAGTACGCAAGACTCGGAGATGTCGTTGTGGTGTCGGTTAAAGAGGCGATACCCAATGCAAAAGTTGATAAAGGGGCGATATACAAAGCAGTGATTGTTCGCACCAGAAAAGAACAGAGACGAACCGACGGCTCTTATGTGAGGTTCGATAATAATGCGGCAGTTATTATAGATAAAGAGAATGAGCCCATGGGGACCCGTGTTTTCGGGCCTATTGCCCGCGAGCTCCGTATGAAAGGGTTTATGAAGATTATCTCACTTGCGCCGGAGGTTGTGTAAAATGTCAGCCAGAAAAAGCGGACTATCCAAAGGCAGAGGTAAATTGCATATAAAAACGGGTGATACTGTTTATGTAGTTGCAGGAAAAGAGAAAGGTAAGAGCGGTAAAGTGATAAAGCTCCTAAGAGCTAAGAATAGGGCAATAGTTGAGAAGTTGAACATGGTAAAGCGCCATGAAAAAGCGAGCCAGCAAAATCCGACAGGTGGAATAGTTGAAAAAGAGGCTCCGATGCATATATCTAACCTGATGGCCTATGACCCTTCGGAAGGTGGGCCTGTGCGCATTGGTCGTAAAGTGCTCGGGAGCGGAGAAAAGGTTCGCTACAGCAAAAAGAGCGGAGAGGAGATAGGCTAAAAATGACTGCTAGATTAAAGGACTTTTACAAGGATAAAGTGTCTCCCGCGCTGATGGAAAAATTCTCTTATACGAATCCTATGCAGCTTCCAAAAGTTCAAAAGATCGTATTAAATATGGGGCTTGGAAAGTTGACCGACGCGGGCAGGGATAAAAAGGTTATAGAAGAAGCACAGGTTGAGATCGCACAGATTACGGGTCAGATGCCGGTAGTCAGATTAGCGAAAAAATCGATTGCAGGGTTTAAGCTCAGGGACGGTGTTCCGATAGGGTGCATGGTCACTCTCAGAGGGGATCATATGTATGAGTTTCTGGACCGTTTAATCAACCTCGCGCTCCCAAGAGTACGTGACTTCAGAGGAGTATCGGCAACGGCGTTTGACGGAAGGGGAAATTATACTCTTGGGCTTAAAGAGCAGATTATTTTCCCTGAGATTGACTACAGCAAAGTGCAGCGCGTAAAAGGTATGAATATAACAATAAACACCTCCGCAGATACAGATGAGGAAGCTAAGGGGCTTTTGGAAGAGTTTGGAATGCCGTTTGTAAAATCTTAGGAGAGAGGGCACATGACTAGAAAGGCGTTAATGGAAAAATTCAGGAAAGAGCCCAAGTTTAAAGTCCGGGCAGGGAACCGCTGTCCTTTGTGCGGCAGACCCAGGGGGTACATGCGGAAATTCGATATGTGCAGGCTCTGTTTCAGAAGCCTGGCGAGCTTTGGAAGGATACCGGGAGTTAAGAAAGCCAGCTGGTAAAACCGCTGGTAATAACGTAATTTGGAAATATTAAAGAAAAGAGGCATAAGTTTATGACAGACCCAATTGCAGACATGTTAAGCCGAATACGAAATGCTATTATAGCGGGGCATAAAACTACTCTGGTTCCGCTATCAAAGCTAAAAGTCGAGGTTGCCAGAATACTTAGGGAACAGGGATATATAAAGAACTACAGCATTACCGAAGAAAATAAGGTGCCTCAGATAAAAGTTATTATCGCTTACACATCTGAAAAAGAGAGTGTTATCAAAGAGATACAAAGGATAAGTAAGCCCAGTCGCAGGATATATGTGGATAAGGGCGAAATCCCGCGCATAAAAGGCGGACTGGGTATCTGTATACTTTCCACTTCCAAAGGGATTATGACAGGCGCCGAAGCCAGGAGTCAGGGCATCGGAGGCGAACTTATCTGTTCTGTATTGTGAGGGAGAATTAATGTCGCGAATTGGTAGAAAACCTATAGCAGTCCCCGACGGGGTGAAAATAAGCTTCAAAAACGACCGTGTGGATATCGAGGGCGGAAAAGGGAAGCTCACGTGGGAAATACCCGGTGGGATAGAAGCTAAGGTGGAAGAAGACAAAATATTTGTTGAAAGAAGTAATGATGAGAAGAGAATAAAGGCTCTTCACGGGCTTACACGCTCTGTACTATCTAACATGGTGACAGGCGTAAGCGAGGGGTTCACACGCACTCTTGATATAGTCGGAGTGGGTTACAGGGCCGAGCTCATCGGGAAAGACGTGATAAAATTTAACCTCGGGTATTCAAACCCTGTTGAATTTTCTCTGCCTGGGAGTATATCTGCCAAGGTAGGGGAAAGGGGCACGAAGCTCATACTAGAGGGTATAGACAAGCAGATAATCGGTGAAATAGCAGCCAGGATAAGAAAACTCAGGCCGCCCGACGCCTATAAGGGTAAGGGGATTAGATATGCAGGTGAGATACTTAGACTAAAACCTGGTAAAGCTGGTGCAAAAGCATGATAAAAAAAACGAGCAGAAAATCTAAAAAAGACCTCAGACACAAACGTGTTAGAAAGAAAGTTAAGGGTAGCGGGGCGAGGCCCAGGCTGAGCGTGTTTAAATCGGCAAGGCATATTTACGCTCAAATTATAGACGATTCAAGCAACAAAACACTTGCTTCCGCTTCTACGCTCACCCCTAAAGTGAAGGAGCTCTTGCAGGGCGAGAGTCAAAAGAAACAGGATGCGGCAAAAGCGGTTGGGAAATATATCGCGGAGATTTCTCTTTCAAAAGACATTAAAGAGGTATCTTTTGACCGCGGCGGCTTTCCGTATCATGGAAGGGTAAAAGCTCTAGCCGACGCAGCGAGAGATGCGGGGCTTAAATTTTAAGGGAACTCAAATCAATTGTATTAGTTGGGAGGCTTGATTGCAAAAAGATAAAATCGATCCAAATGAGTACGAGCTAAACGACAAAGTTGTAGATATAAGGAGAGTAGCCAAGGTTACCAAAGGCGGAAAGAGGTTTCACTTTACCGCTTTAGTAGTAGTAGGTAATGGCAAGGGAATTGTAGGCACGGGACTCGGGAAGTCAAACGAGGTTCCGGACGCTATCAGAAAAGCCATTGAAAAAGCTAAAAAAAGCCTGGTGAAAGTCCCTATATTGGGAAGCACGATTCCCCATGAAATTATTGGAGTGCACGTCTCAAGCAGAGTAATGCTTAAGCCCGCGTCTCCCGGTACGGGTGTTATAGCGGGTGGTGCTGTTAGGGCAGTTGTAGAGCTTTCAGGAATTCACGACATACTCTCAAAAGTTGTAGGATCGACTAATCCTTTAAATGTAGTGAGGGCGGCCATTAACGGTCTTGCGTCACTCAGAACGCCTGAGGACGTAGCGCGCATCAGAGGTAAGGAGTTAAGTGATCTTGATCTCCCGAAGTCATACCTGAACCAAAGGGAACCAAGCGGTGTGTCTAGTTAGAAAGAACAAGTGGAAATTTTGAAAATTAGCTTCAGAGGATAGCAATAAATGCTTAATAATTTATCACCTCAGCCCGGATCTAAGAAGAAAAGAAAAAGAGTAGGCCGTGGCACGGGTAGTACTGGAAAAACTAGCGGTAGGGGGCATAAGGGGCAGAATTCGAGATCGGGCGGCGGTGTGTCGCCGTGGTTTGAGGGAGGGCAGACTGCGCTTAAGCTCCGCACACCTAAAAGAGGCTTCACGAGCCGCAACAAAGAAGAGTACGACCTGATAAACATTAGAGACCTAAACCGCTTCTCTGAAGGTGATGTATTAACTCCCGAAGAGTTTAAGAATTCGGGGCTTACCGGCGGGAAAAACCCGATTAAAATCCTGGGTCAGGGCGAGCTTGAGCAAACGCTCACCGTAAAGGCCCACGCTTTTTCAAAAGGCGCAATTAAAAAAATTGAGGAAAAGGGCGGTAAGGCAGAAATTTTATGAACAGAAACGCAAGCGCTATTCCCAGAATCCCAGAGCTTAATAAGCGTCTTCTGTTTACGGCAGTAGTACTTATAATATATAGATTCGGCGTATTTGTGCCGATTCCGGGAATTGACCCTGAGCAGATACTGAGGCTCTTTCAGCAGACTGCAAGTGGTACGATCTTTGACATTTTGAATCTGTTTTCAGGAGGAGCGCTTGAGCGCGCGTCCGTATTTGCGCTTGGTGTGATGCCCTATATTACCTCTTCCATTATTATGTCTCTGCTAGTGAAGGCCTTTCCGACTCTTGAGGCTATGCAGAAAGAGGGCGAGGCAGGCAGACGCAAAATAAATCAGTACTCACGTTACGGTACGGTGCTTATTTGCGTAGTCCAGGGGTTCATGCTTGCAATTACGCTCGAGGGCGGTTTAGGGCAGGGCGCAACAGTGGTGCAAGAAACGGGCTGGACGTTCAGGATTATGACGGTGCTCACTCTGACGGCGGGCTCGCTGTTTGTAATGTGGCTCGGAGAGCAGATTACCGAGAGGGGTATAGGAAACGGCATATCGCTTATAATTGCGGGCTCGATCCTTGTGTCTATACCGGGGGCGCTCTGGGATATAGTCAGGCTTATCGGAACGGGTGAGCTTACTGTGTTCGGCGTTGTGCTTATCTTTGCACTACTCATCGCAATAGTAGCGTTCATTGTTTTCGTTGAACGGTCGTATAGGAAAATTCCGGTTCAATACCCAAGGCGCGTAGTCGGCAGAAAAGTGTACGGCGGTCAGTCCTCACACCTGCCTCTTAAAACTAATACTGCAGGGGTTATTCCTCCTATATTCGCCTCATCGCTCCTAATATTTCCGGCAACGATACTAACATTTGTTACTGTGCCGTTCTTGAGGGATTTATCGGATTTATTGTTTGAGAATATGATTATGTATAATATTCTATTTGCAAGTTTAATAATTTTCTTTGCGTATTTTTATACCGCGGTGATATATAATCCCGACGATCTGGCTGATAATTTGAGAAAGAACGGCGGATTTGTACCCGGAATAAGACCGGGTAAGAAGACGGCTGAGTATATCGATAAAATACTCGGCAGGATTACTTTTATAGGCGCGATTTATGTCGCATTCGTCTGCGTGATACCTACGTTTTTACAGCGGGAGCCCTTTAACTTACCGTTTTATTTCGGTGGAACTTCGCTCCTTATCGTTGTGGGAGTAACGCTAGATTTTGTACAGCAGATTGAGTCATTCCTTATAACCCACAGCTATGAGGGGTTTGTAAAGAAAGGAGGGATGAAGGGGCCGAGAAGATATAACGTCTAGCGGATTGATACTATGAGATTAGTACTATTTGGGCCGCCAGGGGCGGGAAAGGGAACTCAAGCGAAGAATATTGCTGATAAATATGCGACGGCACATATCTCAACAGGCGATATGCTAAGGGAGTCTGTTAAAAACGGGACGGAGCTTGGGGAGCTTGCGAAATCTTATATGGATAAAGGGGAGCTTGTTCCGGACAGTGTCGTTATAGGAATAATAAAGGACAGAATTAAACAAAACGACGCTCAAAAGGGTTTTATGTTAGATGGTTTTCCCCGCACTGTGGGACAGGCAGAGGCGCTCAGCCAGATGCTCCAGAGTGAGGGGGTATCGATTGACGCTGTAGTGTCGATCGAGGTCGTAGACTCTGAAATAATAGAAAGAATATTGGAGCGCCAGAAGAAAGAGGGGAGAGAGGACGACACGGAAGATGTGGTGAAAAACCGCCTTCAGGTCTACAGGAGTCAAACTGAGCCGCTTAAATCTTATTATGACACTCAGGGAGTACTCAGAGAAGTAGACGGTATGGGTAGTATAGATGAAGTGTTTGACAGAATAGATAAGGTTTTACAAGGCATATAAAAATGATTCACCTAAAGAATAAAGAGGAAATTGAAAAGATGCGCTTAGCGGCGCAAATAGTGGTGGAAACGCTCGGGAAGCTCAGAGAATCTGTCGAACCCGGTATATCGACCTGGGATTTGGATAAAATGGCGGAGGAAAATGCCATTAAACAGGGTGCTAAACCCGCCTTTAAGGGATACTCCGATTACCCGGGCTCCGTGTGTTTTGCTGTAAATAATGAAGTGGTGCACGGAATACCTTCCAAGAAAAAAGTGTTAAAGCAAGGAGATATAGTCGGGCTTGATTTTGGTGTAATACTGGATGGATTTTTTGGGGACTCGGCTGTAACGGTTCCTGTGGGCGAGGTTTCCAAGCTTGCGCAAAATCTGCTCAAAGTGACGGAGGCGTCATTACTTAAGGGAATCGATGAGGCTACGTCTAAGAACAGGCTTTTCGATATATCACGCGCAATTCAATCATATGTTGAAGACAAGGGATTTTCGATAGTAAGGTCTTTTGTAGGACACGGTATAGGCACTAAGCTCCACGAAGATCCTCAGGTGCCGAATTTCGTACCTGAGAACGGGAGTCACGCCAAGGGGGTTAAGTTAAAACCCGGAATGGTAATCGCGATAGAACCTATGGTCAACGTCGGCAGGCCCGATATCAAGATACTCAGCGATGGCTGGACGGCAGTGACTGTAGACGGTACACTGTCTGCTCATTTCGAGCATACGGTTGTGGTTACGGAAGACGGGCCTGTGATATTAACGCAGTAATACAAAACTTATGGCAAAAGAAGAAAGAATAGAGTTTGAGGGTACGGTACTTGAAGCGCTTCCTAATGCGATGTTCAGAGTTGAGGTTGAGGGCGGTCAGGTCAAGCACGAAGTGCTTGCATATGTGTCGGGAAAAATGAGGACTAGATTTATACGTATTCTGCCAGGGGATAAAGTGAAGCTTGAGCTTTCACCCTATGACCTTACAAAGGGCAGGATAACGTATAGGTTGAAAAAATGATTGGGTGCTAAGATAAATTGCAAGAGGTAAAATAAAATGAAAGTTAGAGCATCGGTAAAGAAGATTTGCAATAAATGCAGAATAATAAAAAGAAAGGGTGTCGTCCGGGTTATATGCTCGAACAAACGACACAAACAAAAACAAGGGTAGGAGGAGTACTGTATGCCTAGGATTGCGGGTGTTGATATTCCACTCAATAAAAGAATAGTAGTAGGTCTTACCTATATATACGGTATAGGCAATGCTCTATCAGCCGATATATTAAAGGAAGCTAATATTGATGGGAATAAAAAATCAGACGAGTTATCCGATCAGGAAGTAGCTTCGATAAGGGGAATATTGGAGCAAAAACACACTGTTGAGGGAGAGCTTCGGAATGAGGTTCAGTCCAATATCAGACGCTTGATAGAGATTGGCTGTTACCGGGGCATAAGACACAGAATAGGTCTTCCTTCAAGGGGCCAGAAGACCAAATCCAACGCCAGGACAAGAAAGGGGCCTCGCGGCACAGCGATTGCCAAAAAGAAGAAGGCTAGTAAATAATCTACAGTTCCGGAGATACGAGATGGCTACTAAGAAAGTAGGTAAAAAGAAAGCTAAAAAATTCGTGGAGCAGGGGGTAGTCAACATTCAAGCTACTTTTAACAACACGATTATAACAATAAGCGATAACGGTGGAAACGTGGTTGCGTGGTCGAGCGGCGGCACGAAGGGGTTTAAGGGAACGAGAAAGGGAACGCCGTTTGCAGCTCAAATGGCTGCAGAGGATGTAGCTAAGAAAGCTTCCTCCGTCGGCATGAAGAGCGTATCTGTATATGTTAAAGGACCGGGTCCGGGGAGAGAGCCGGCAATAAGATCTCTACAGGCCTCCGGACTTAAAATTACTTTTATCAGAGACGTTACCCCGATACCTCACAACGGGTGCAGGCCGCCCGGGAGAAGAAGGGTATAGCGTGCGGAATTACATAGCTCAAAGCTTTACTAAGGAGGTTTAATTACAATATGGGTAGATATACGGGGCCAACTGATAAGCTCTCGAGAAGAGAGGGAGTTAACCTTTTCCTTAAAGGGGAGAGGAGCTATAACGGAAAAACGGCCATTGAAAGAAGGCCTGACCAGGTGCCTGGAGAACACGGCAAGTTTAGAAGTAGGTTTTCAGAGTACGGAGTGAGGCTGAGAGAAAAGCAAAAAGTAAAGAGAATATACGGATTAAGAGAAAAACAGTTTTCGAAATATTTTAAAAAGGCATCTCATATAAAAGGTGTTACAGGCTCTATATTGATATCGCTTCTTGAGAGTAGACTTGATAATGTGGTATTCAGACTCTGTCTCGGCAGCTCTAGAAGTGACGCCAGACAGCTTGTGAGTCACAAGCACATAATGGTGAACGGCCAAACATTAAATATCCCCTCTTATCAGGTCGCAGAAGGCGATAAGATTCAAATCAGGGATAAGAGCAAAAAGCTTCAGAGAATAAACGAAGCGCTTCAATTTCGCTCCCGGAGAGGTGTACCGGAATGGCTTGAGCTGGACGAAGAGAGCTATGCGGGCACTGTTCTTAGGGCGCCTGAGCGCGATGACGTAACGTTTCCGATCGATGAGCAGATGGTCGTGGAGTTTTATTCAAGGGTGTAATAGTTGTTTTAAGTTAATGCAAAAGGATTCATAGGGGCAACAATGTTAGATTTCTTTAATACGGAGGGATCAAGGTGAATGATTTTCAAAAGAATTGGCAAGATCTTATTAAGCCTAAAAGGATAGAAAGAGAAGAAAAGAGCGCTACACAGCTTTACTCGAAGTTCGTTTGCGAGCCGCTTGAGCGCGGTTACGGCGTTACGCTCGGAAACGCGCTGAGAAGAGTGCTCCTTTCCTCAATTCAGGGGCCTGCTGTGACCTCCATAAAGATTGACGGCGTGCTGCACGAGTTTTCTTCTATTCCCGGGGTAAAAGAGGACGTTACGGAAATTATACTTAACTTAAAGGGCCTCGAGCTTAAAATGCATACGTACGAGCCTCAGCTCATAACAGTAAGCGCTGAAGGAGAGTGCGATATTAAAGCCGGCGATATAACATTCGGGCATAATGTAGAGATACTTAATCCGGATCATCATATAGCAACTTTGGCGGAAGGGTCAAAGCTCGAGATGGAACTGACTGTGGAAATGGGCAGGGGATACGAGCCTGTCGAGAGAAGAGGGGAGCTTCAGACTACAATAGGAGTGATCCCGATTGACGCTCTCTTTTCACCAATTAGGAAAGTGAATTACGCAGTCACCAATGCACGTGTGGGAAGACGCACGGACTTTCAGAAACTCACGCTTGAGATATGGACAAATGGGACGATACTACCTGAGGACGCTCTTGCATATGCTGCTAAGATCGTCAAGTACCAACTCTCTGTATTCATCAATTTCGATGAGTCCGAAGTGGACGAACTGCCTGAAAGTGAAGAAACACAGGAAATAAAAGGAACTGAAGAGATACTATTCAATACGATTGAGGAGATGGATCTGTCTGCCAGGTCTCTTAACTGTCTAAGAAAAGCCGGTGTAGAGTATTCTGGTGACTTGGCTCAGAAATCCGAAGAGGATCTCCTGAATTTAGAGAATTTCGGCAAACGCTCGCTATATGAGATCAAGGAGAGGCTTGAGGAAATGGGGCTTGACTTGGGACTTAGTATAGATCAGGAAGTGTTTGATGCCGAGAAATTAAAAAGAAGTGATAGTATTGTTTCTCAGTAAGGGATCAGAAGTGAATCGGAGAAAGAGATATGAGACATAAAAGACTAGGACGAAAACTCGGTGTTACAACTAAACATAGAAAAGCTATGCTTCGAAATATGGTTACGGATCTGTTTCGCTACGACAGATTGAGAACGACCGATACAAGGGCCAAGGAGCTGCGACGTGTTGCCGAGAAGCTTATAACCCTGGCAAAGGACGGGAGTCTTCATAAAAGAAGGCAGGCCGGAGCTTACGTACGAGACAACGAAGTACTCAAGAAGCTGTTTGCTGAGATTGCGGAGAAGTTCAAAGACCGCCCCGGGGGATATACGAGGATTATTAAGCTCGGGTTCAGAAAAGGTGACAACAGCCCTATTTCCTTAATTGAGCTTGTTGAGGAAGATTATAAACCTAAGACAAAGAAAAAGAGAAAAGCACCTGCTAAAGCTACAAAACCCAAGGCTCAGAAAGAAACAGCAAAGAGCTCGAAGAAAGAATCGGCAGAGGAGCTTGGATTAATAGAAGAAGCAAAGACTGCAGCAGTCGCTGCGGAAGCTGCTGATGCTGCTACATCTGAAGCGCTTGAAGCACAAGTAGAAGAAACTCCTGAGGCAAAGCTTGTGGAAGCGGCTCAAGAAGCTCAAGACACAACGGAAGCTGAAGCTCAGGAAGAAGCGCCCGAAGCTAAAGAAGAGGCTCCTGAGGAAGAGACCGCAAAAGAACCAGATGCTAAGTCAGGAGAGGTTGAAGCGAAAGAGGGAGACTCACCTGCAGAGCCTGAAGGAGCTCCGGAGCCTGAAGCTCAAGGTGCTGAAGATACATCAGGCGCCGCTGAAGAGCCGGAGACTCAAGCAGAAGACACAGAGGAAACTCCCGGTGCTCCAGATGAGACTGATAAGAAAGAGGACTAGCGAGTTCCCGTATTATCTAAATTACGAGAGAAAATTTTAAAATAAGTTATCCTAAAGGCGGCCTGTAAGGTCGCCTTTTTTTTGTATTATAGGGACGGTAGAATAAATGAAGCCAGTAGGATTAATATTGGACGGAGATCGATTGTCGGATATCGTCTGCTTAGCCAAAGAAGCAGAGAGCGCAGGATTTGACTCGGTCTGGGCGACTGAGCTATACCGCACTTCTTTCCAGCAGCTTGCCGCGGTCGCAGCCGAAACTCGCGATATAAAGCTCGGTACAGCCGTTGCTCTTGCGTTCGTACGGTCTCCGTTAATCACATCACTCACAGCGCTTGATCTCGATGAGGTCTCCCGGGGGAGGCTTATACTCGGTCTGGGTTCGGGAGCTAAGCGCACAAATGAGCTCTGGCACGGGCTTCCTCACGGTAAACCCGTAACGAGGATAAAGGAGTGCATAGAGGTGATAAGACGTGTAATAAGCGCCTCTCACCTTGAAGACCCAATTAGCTTTGAAGGCGAATATTACGATATTAACACCAGGGGCTACCACCGTGCTTTTAAGCCTGAACGGGATAACGTCCCAATTTATCTCGCGGGTGTGGGGGCTGCAATGACTAAAGCTGCAGGAGAGGTTGCCGACGGGTATATCGGGCACGTCGTATGCTCACTCAGGTATATAAGGGAAGTTGTAACCAAGAGCCTTGACCGTGGACTCAATAGTAGTAACAAAAACCGGAATAACTTTACGACTGCTTCGATAATCACATGCGCCGTGTCCAAAGATAAAAAACGGGCGAAGGAGGCAGCCCGGGCTACTATAGCGTTCTACTCTACCGTAAGGACTTACGAGCCTCCGTTTAAACTCCACGGATTTGAAAAAGAAGCGGTAAAGATCAGAGAGGCATTCTTTAACCGTGACGTGGAGGGTATGATTAAAAACGTATCGGATGATATGGTCGATACTTTTGCCATTGTCGGCGCACCTGGGGAATGCAGAAAAAGGGTAAAGGAATACATGGAGGTTTTAGATCTACCTATACTTAGCGCCCCTCACTATTATCTCGATTTTGAAGAGGTGAGGGAGTATCAAAAAGCGATTTTAGAAACCTTCTCTACCTGATACAGTACTACTACACTAAACGCCTCTATATGCTATCCTTATTCTTGAATTTACGGAGTCACGGCAATCTATGAATATACTAATCACCGGCCCTTCTGGCCTCATAGGAAGCGCATTAATAGAGGAGATTCAAAAGAGCGAGGATACGTTCACCGGCCTCACACGCTCAACCTCTTCTTTATTTAAGAGCCAGGCCCACTGGGACCCTGAGCGGGGGGAGATTGAGCTTAATTCTCTGGAAGACCACGGAGCGGTAGTTCATCTGGCGGGAGAGAGTATCACAGGCAGGTGGACCCCTGAGAAGAAATTGAGAATACGGAAAAGCCGTCTTATCAGCACCGCTCTGATTACAGAGTCTATATCCAAGCTTAAAGCCAAGCCCGCTGTTGTGGTCGGAGCTTCGGCTGTGGGTTACTATGGTAACCGCGGGGATGGAGTATTAACTGAGGATTCAGAGCCAGGGGAGGGGTTCTTTGCCGACCTCTGCGTTGAATGGGAGGCCTTACTAGAACCTTTGAGTAAAGCGGGCATAAGGGTTGTAAATCTGAGAATCGGCGTCGTGCTTAGTAAGGATGGAGGAGCGCTTAAGGAAATGCTCCTGCCTTTTAAATTGGGTCTTGGCGGAAGAATCGGGGACGGCCGTCAGTACTGGAGCTGGATCGCACTTCAAGACGTCATTGGGGCAATATACCATTGTATAAAAAATGAGGAAGTTAGAGGGCCGGTAAACATAGTAGCCCCGGGAAGCGTAACCAATAGTGACTTTACAAAAAATCTGGGCGGGGCGCTGGGACGTCCGACAGTGTTGCCGCTCCCTTCATTCGCGGCCCGTGCAATATTTGGCGAGATGGCAGATGAGGCTCTTCTTTCGAGTGTAAGAGTAGAGCCAAAAAAACTCTTAGACACGGGATATAAATTTAAATACACGAGATTAAGTGACGCACTAGAGGGTATTCTCTAGTAAGACAGAAAACAATGGGTAAGGACTACCGGGACGATCAGTTTGAGCTTTACGAGCTTAGAGAGGACGGGCTTGATCCAAGCCCTTTTGTACAGTTTGGGAATTGGTTTGGGGCTGCTCTGAATGCAGGCCTGATTTATCCAAACGCTTTTACTCTCGCGACTTCAGGTGAAGACCGGAGACCTTCAGCGAGGATGCTTCTTCTGAAAGATTATGATGAGAAAGGATTTGTATTCTATACGAACTCTGAGAGCAAAAAAGGAAGTGATTTCAGTGACAATCCAAATGCTTCTATTTGTTTTTGGTGGGGAAAGCTCGAGCGCCAGGTTCGTATTGAAGGAGATATAGAGCTGGTGGATGAAAGCTCTGCAGATTCATATTTTGCAAGCAGGCCAAGGGGTAGTCAGATAGGGGCGTGGGCATCTCCTCAGAGTAGCGTAATCGAAAGCAGGGAAGTACTAGATAAACGCTACAATGAAATCGAGAAACAGTATCAGGGTAAGGATATTCCAAGGCCGGCGTATTGGCAAGGTTATATCCTGGTCCCGAGGATGATCGAATTGTGGCAGGGAAGACCCGACAGGCTCCACGACAGGCTCCGGTATAGACTAGAGGCCCCGGGAAATTGGGTCATAGAACGCCTCGCTCCTTAGCACTAGCGTGATTCTTTTACCCCCACGTAAATTATTACAATTCCGAGCATAAGCTCGACTGTTTTTTCCACTCTTAAGCCCGATTGTTCCATAAGCTCTATAAAACCCTCTCTTTGAGGGAAAGCTCTGGTGGAGTCTGAGAGGTATTTGTACTCATTTCTATTTCCGAACACCGACGCCACAAGCGGAAGTATGTTTCTGAAATAGAAAAGATAAAGAGGCTTAAAGAGTCTGTTCTCAGGGATTGCGAATTCCATAATCCCAGCTCTGCCCCCGGCTCGAAGTACTCTTCTCATCTCCGAAAGAGACTTTGCAGGGTCCTGAGTATTCCTGATCCCGAAGGCAATCGATACAGCGTCAAAGCTGTCGTCAGTGAAAGGAAGGTTTTCTGCTGAGCCTTGTGTTAAGGATATTTGATCGCTTATTTCGGAGGAGCCGATTTTATTTTTAGCCAGCTCCAGCATTCCCGCGCTCGGGTCGAGCCCGGTTACCTTAACACCGCTCAGATTTTTTACCATCTGAATGGCTACTTCTCCCGTACCTGTGGCGATATCGAGTATAGAGCTTGAACCGCTTAACTCCAGAGCCAGCTTTTTTCTCCATAAAGTGTCCATACCCAGACTGAAGAACGTGTTCAGAGAGTCATAGTGCTTGGCAACTTTATCAAATAACGGAACTGTTTGTGGCATAAGATTTAACTGTAATGTTGTTGATTAACGGTTAGTTGCAGCGTACTTGTCTGAGCTTTGTTTAAAACTTCCGACCCCTAGGGACTCAATTATCTCCTTCATGTGCTCAGATTTATTTAACACATAGAAGTGGAGTCCCGGAACCCCTGAATCAAGCAGCTCCCTTGCCTGTTTGATGCATTGTGAAATACCGATAACGCACTCCTTACCGTCATTACCCTCTGCCTCGTTAAGCTTAATTTTGAGCTCTTCGGGAATAGATGAGCCGCACATGGAAGTAATGCGTGTGATCTGCTTAGCCGATAAAATGGGCATAAGTCCCGGGATGATAGGTACCGTAATTCCTGCCCGTCTTACCCTGTCTACGAAATCGAAATAGTATGAATTGTCAAAAAATAACTGAGTCTTAACCACATCCGCCCCGGCCTCAATTTTGAGCTTGAGATTCTCTATGTCAGTCTCCATGTCTCTTGCTTCGAGATGTTTTTCAGGGTATCCGCCTACTGCGATTCCGAAATACCCTCTCATTTGCCTGCGTGCTTCATATGCTCTTATATGCTGAACCAGCTCACTACCGTATTTATAGCCGTTCTCGGGAGGAACAAACGTACTGTCGCCCGTAGGGGGGTCTCCCCGTATGGCTACGATATTTCTTATTCCGGAGTCGTAAATGAGTGAGAGTATGGTGTCGAGCTCGTTTCTTGATGACCCTACGCATGTAAGATGGCATGCGGAATCGACTCCGAAGTTATCTTTGATTTGAGTTGCTATCTCAAGAGTCTTATCACGGGTAGAGCCCATGGCGCCGTAAGTTACGGTTATGTAGTCGGGGCCGAGCTTTGCCAGCTCACCTATAACCTTATAGAGGTTTTCCATGCCTTTTGAAGTTTTGGGCGGGAAAATCTCAAATGAGATCACGGCTCTGTCTTTACTGTATTTTGAATATTCAGAAAAAATCATAATTTCGCCTAGTTATGTTCTCAAACTTAATTTAAATAAAGATTAACCCATAAATTTTTTCACCAGAATTACCCTTTGTCAAATATTATAGTTTTATATTTGTAACGCAAGGTATTTATTTGACTTCGTTTTTTTCTTTACTATATTTGGTTGTAGCGGCGATCTGCCCATGAATGAGGAATTTATAGGACGTGATTATAGTATGAAGGAATATAGATATCTGAAGTCTCTTTGTTTAAAAACTGTAGTTATCACATTGTTTGTAACTGTTGTGGCCGGGTGCACTCAAGTGGAGCAGATACCCAAGCAGGTGTCCAAAGATCTGCCAAACCCGGTAAGAGATTTTACTGAGAAGGATAAATTCAAGATAGGGCTCAGGTGGTATCAGCAGGGGAGCTTTGATATAGCAAGGAAATTCTGGAAGCCTCTGGCGGAAGAGGGCGACTGCGACGCTCAGTACTCGATGGGTCTACTTTATTATTCCGCTGCGGGCGTAAGACGAAACTACGGGGAAGCAGTAATGCTATGGAAAGAGGCAGCAGAGCAGGGGCAGATACAGGCGCAGATTGCGCTTGGAACAGCTTATTCCCATATTGGAATATCCTATGCATCAATAAATTGCAAGAAAGGGTGCGGTGTTGAAAAGAATCTCGTCCGGGGTTATAAGTGGTTTGGTCTTGCAGGTAAACTAGGAAGACCGCGAGATGTAAGAATTGCCGAGAAATCAATAGAGCGCATTACCCCTAAGATGTCGTCTGAGCAAATTGAGGAAGCGCTAAGCGAGATAAACATTTGGAAGCCCAGTCCTTCAGAATGTAAGTCGAGGGGCATTTTTATAGCAGCTCCTTCAGCGACCGGGGCATTCTACTAAATTTCGAATATTTATCCCCTCCAATTATATAACAAGCACTAAAATAAGAGGCTTAATATGTTGGGCCGAAAAAGTTCTCTTGACAGCCCAGTATATGTAGTGCATAATGATAATGAAAATGATTATCAGTATAGTAGCTTTGAAATTACAATGCGGAGGATCAAAATGGGTGTAATATGCGATACAGATAAGCCGTCAGTGCTTTCTTCTTCAAACATAGGGACCATCACAAAATGTGGGTGCTGTGACTCATATCATCTATGTCTGGGCTGTTTAACCCTGAGGCTCGAGCATAAGAGCTTGCTTGCATTGACTCAGATGATCATCGAAGCGCTTGAAGTAAACTCGGCCATAGAACGTGGCCATGAAATAAGAAAGCATTCTTAAATAGCTACAGTCTCTTAGTTCGGAAATTAAATATTTTGAGGAAGGGCGGCTTTTTTTATGGGCATTTCTATTACCTTAGCTGGCCGTCCTTCCTCTACTTAAAGACTATAGGAGAAGCAGGGCATGTTTAGATATACTCATCTCTCAGATATTCGCACCTACCGTGCCCTGCCTCTCTTCTACTCTTTTTCAGCTATGTATTAACAATAATGAAAATGATTATCATTATTTGACATGACTGCTTAACCTGGTATGATGATAATGATAACAAAATTCATAATAGGATGTGGAGGTTGGTGAGGATGGTTAAGTTTGGTTCAACGATAGGGGTTTTTTCTGCGCATTTGATAGTTTGTACAATGTTGCTGTTATTAATAGCCATTACACCTAGTTATTCAAATGAGCTCAGTGAGGGCCAGAAAGAATTTGCGGACGATTTAGCACAGATACAGAGTGATAAGGCCAAGCAAATAAAAAAACAAGCTCAGAAGCCGAATCAGGATGAAAATATTATTGTGGCTCAGAGACTGAGCGATGATGAAACGGAGACACAGGACGAAAGGATAGAGCAGCTCGAGAAGAAACTCGAGAGCGTGACCCAAGAACTGAGGAACCTGAAATCAGAGGGCATGCCGGACGACAGATTACAGTCCATAGAGGGGAAATTAAACGTACTTGCAGAGGAAATAGACAATATTAAGCAGGCTTCGATTGTCGATGAACCTACTTATGAGTCGGTTTACGGGGCCGGCCCCGCGGCATCAAAGGTGTATTTAAAAGACAGGGGGCTTTCTATCGGGGGTTATGGAGAATTGCTCGTCGGTCAAGCCAGGGAAGGTCGGGATAACATAGTCGATGCCCAAAGAGTCGTTTTTTACTTTGGCTATAAATTTACCGACAGAATAATATTTAATACCGAGATTGAGGTTGAGCACGCAACTACTTCCCCCAATCAGGACGATAGATCGGGGGCAGTCGCGGCAGAGTTTGCACTCCTTGATTTTTTGCTCTGGCCCGAGCTGAACCTAAGGGGCGGATTGTTGCTTGTTCCCTTTGGGATTATTAACGAAATTCACGAGCCTACTACGTTTTTCGGAGTATTCAGACCTTCAGTCGAAAGGGTTATCATTCCTACCACTTGGAGGGAGAACGGTGTGGGTATATTCGGGGACATCGATCTGCAGACTGCGGGTTCGATTAACTACAGAGCATATGTTATGAATGGCTTAGACGCACGGGGTTTCAGGGCATCTAATAACCGTGGTCTCAGAACGAGAGGCAACAGGTCTTTATTCAATGACATCACGTTTGTGAGCAGAGTGGAGTATGAGCCCCTGCCATTTGTTTCGGTCGGAGGCTCTATATTTCTTGGCAACACCGGGCAGGGCCAGAGGATTGAGAATGAAGAGTCTCCATTTAACGGCGACAAGTTCGGCGGGTTTTTCCAGATGTACGAGGGAGATGTGCAGTTTCAATACAGAGGGTTTGAGGGGAGGGCGCTTGTTGTATATACGTCCTTGGATGACGCTGCCAGGGTAAACGCTTTGAACGATCTTAGTGGTGCTGACTCGGTAGGTGAGAATCAGTGGGGTTATTATCTAGTCGGTGGCTATAATGTGTTCTCACTTGCCAATTTCACAAATCAGTACGCACAGTATTTAGCGCCGTTTTTGAGATGGGAGCAGTATGATACGCAGTCAAGCGTGCCTTTGGGATTTGAGCGAAACCCTCTGAATGACAGGAGTGATCTTACTATAGGGCTTAATTATAAACCGATTCCGAACGTCGTTGTTAAAGTCGAGTACCAGTGGCTCGATAATCAGGCTAACGACTCACTTAACCAATTTAACTTCGGACTTGGATATGTGTTTTAAATCTGGTTAAATATACGTGCTCAGAGGAGGGATAGAGGGCTTTGTTCTATTCCCCCTCTGTTTTATATTTAAGGTGTATCATATGATTAAAATATTCTTAACGTTAGTGCTATTATTGCTGCCATTAAGCTTGGCGGCGGATTCAGAAGCCAAGGTGTTTATGAAAAGGGACGAGGCTTTAAAAACAGCATTCCCGGATGCGGACAATATTGAGAAGACAAATATCTTTTTGACCAAGGAGCAGGTGAGCGAGATCGAATCTCTTGCAAAGGCTAAGCTCGATTCAAGGCTGTATATAATTTATGAAGGCAAGAGAGGGGTCGAATCCCTGGGTTATGCTATAATAGATACACATCATTTGAGAACAAAGTCTGAGACTGTGATGTTTGTTATAAATCCGGACGGGACACTAAGAAAGGCTGAGATTCTTGCGTTCTTTGAGCCGCCCGAGTATATGGCCGGAGATAAGTGGATGAACCTTTTTGATGGTAAGGACGTAGAAAATAATTCCCTTAGGCTTGGAAAAGACATCCCTAATATAACGGGAGCTACCATAACCGCTAACTCATTAACCAGCTCTATAAGGAGAGTACTTGCTGTATTTAATGTAGCTACGGATAACGGTCTCCTGTTTAGTGAAGCGGGTAATTAAGTTGCGATTCTTCATATCATCAGACATCTCAAAAAACAGCCTATTGAAGCTCATTATTGTTTTTACCGTCATTTTCTTTGTATTCCTCTGGATAACCAATTTGCTTCTTTATCTTCAGGTCGGGTTTAGCTATGAGTCTGTAGTGGAGTATTACCTGGGGTCTGAGGAAAGCTTCAGGCCGCCCAGAAGCTATCTTGGGATGCTTGAAGAGGCCCATTTCCACTTTTTTGCCATGGCGATTATTCTGGTTACTCTAAACCACCTCATTCTCTTTACGCCTATTGGCGGTTTTTGGAAGCTGGTGCTGATACTCAGCTCTTTTGTTTCTGCGTTTGGTGACATTGCGGGAGGATGGCTTATCCGTTATGTAAGCCCCGAGTTTGCCTACTTTAAGATCGCTTCACTTATTGTTCTCCAAATCTCTTTTGCTGCATTAATGATAATTGTAGTTTGGTTCCTGTACAGTAAGCACAAGAGCAGTTACGGGTAAGTATTTGTGCCTAATTAATCATAAACAAGTTACGAAACCCCTAACCGCATATTAATCCCGAGAAAGCTAAAAAACAGACACATATCGGCACCATCTGACGTATATTGTCTATAGATAGTGCATATTGACGCTATGCGTGCATTATTTGACACACTTCGACATTTTCTGGTCTTGCTATATCCAATCAATGTTTCTTCTAAGTAAGTGAGTTGCAATAGAAACCTCAAGTAATTTCTTTAATTTCTCTTAGTTGGTATACATTTTGCACTATATATATGTAGATTAGCTAGATTGGCGTTTAGTTAAGCATAATCCTAATCGAAAGGGCAAACCATTCGAAAGTATGGGACGCAAAGCCTCGGACCTAAGTGCTTATAGTAAAGCATATGGTGGACGGGTTGCCGAAATTGGGACGATAAACTCTGGTTATTATCATCCAATATCGATCACCCCTATACATATAGCAGCCAGGTCTTAGCTCGTGCTTCCCTTTTAAAGAATGGATAAGCCACTTAAGGGAGGCAGTAAATGAGATATAACTTACAGATCGATAAGCTCACTTCAGGTTTATTCGTATTATTCATATTGATATTTACCTCGACTTTGGCTTTTTCTGAAGTAATTGATTTATCTCCTTCTCAGGACACATTTGTGGATAGTAGAAAGGCAAATAATAAGTAC
>QIHJ01000405.1 GCA_003229065.1 Candidatus Dadabacteria bacterium | reverse complement strand
ACCTGCTCGTTTACAGGCATTTTTAAAAGCAGTCCGAATATCTTTTAGAGGTTTATTCCGATAAGTAAATACTTTTGAGTCTAGATATGAAGCATCCACGGACGTGAGTCCAACGGCTTTTGAGGCCGTCGTGTCTGCCAATTTCACCACCCGCCCTGTGGGTAGGGACTATATTATTCTATCTAATATACCAAGAATCAATAGCCCTGGCGCAAATATGATATCTCAAGCGTATGGACATAATATTATTAATAATTAAGACCCCTTCCGGAGGCTCTCGAAAGTGTTGACAACATTAGCTCTTCATGTATTCTAGCACCTTTGTCTAAAGCAGGTTCGTAGCCAATAAAGTTATAAAAAAAGCGGAGGTTTCACGGGAATGATTGTTGTAATGAAAAGCGGCGCAGCGCCCGAGCAGATTCAAAAAGCAAAAGACACGATGATCGAGCTCGGATATCAGCCCCACCCGATTGAGGGTGTGCTAAGGACCATCATCGGAGCAGTGGGAGATGAAAGAGGAAAGCCCGAGGATGTTGAAGCCCTTAGCATTCTGGAGGGCGTGGAGAAAGTAATACCCATCCTTCCGGCATATAAGCTCGCAAGCCGTGAATTCAGCCCTGAAGATACCAAGGTAACCGTAGGAGACGTTGTAGTAGGAAACAATAAAGTGCCCGTGATAGCCGGGCCCTGCTCTGTTGAAAGTGAAGAGCAGGTGATGGAGATTGCGCGCGCCGTAAAAGAAGCCGGTGCAAGCATGTTCCGCGGCGGAGCCTACAAGCCCCGGTCCTCACCCTACACATTCCAGGGAATGGGAATTGAGGGGCTTAAGATCCTTGCTATGGCAAGGGAGGAAACAGGGCTTCCGATCGGGACCGAAATACTGGACCCTCACGACCTCGACGCTGTAGTAGAGTACGCTGACGTACTTCAAATCGGTGCCAGAAACTCACAGAATTACGCACTTCTAAAACAGGTAGGTCAATCCGGCATGCCCGTGCTCCTCAAACGCGGCATGTCCACTACTATAAAAGAGTTCCTGATGTGCGCCGAGTACATACTCGCAGAAGGGAACGAGAACGTTATGCTGTGCGAAAGGGGCATAAGGACTTTTGAGACAGCTACTAGAAACACATTTGATCTTAATGCTATTCCTGTGCTCAAAGAAAGAACTCACCTGCCTATAATCGCTGACCCGAGCCACGGAACGGGCTACTGGCAGTACGTGACCCCAATGGCGCTTGCTTCAATCGCAGCAGGGGCGGACGGCATAATAATCGAAGTCCACAATAACCCGGAGGTTGCCGTGAGTGACGGCGGGCAGTCCCTGAAACCTCATAAGTTTAAAATGCTTATGGAAAAAGCCGCACCTGTGGCTAAAGCCGTCGGAAGGGAAATTTAAGACTTTTTAATAACCCTTTTGCCCCGGATTTCAACTTTCCCATCTGAAATAAGTCCTATCGCCTGAGGATAGAGTCTGTGTTCTACCTGGTGGATTTTCTGAAGAAGCGTATCTTCCGTATCATCGTCATCAATTTCCACTACCGACTGCAGAATGATCGGGCCCGTATCCACACCCTCGTCCACAAAATGAACTGTTACACCCGTGTACTTAACTCCGTACTCAAGGGCCTGTCGGGCGGCGTGCACACCGGGGAACGACGGCAAGAGGGCGGGATGGACATTCAGTATCTTATTCTTATACGCGCTTACAAATAAAGGAGAGAGTATTCGCATAAAGCCGGCAAGAGCTATATAATCGACCTTATAAGGCCCTATGGCTTTTATTATATCTTGTTCATATTCCTCTCTTGCCGCGTAGCCCTTATGGCTAATTACCTCGATCGGAATATCGTGCTTTCGGGCGCGCTCAAGGGCATAGGCCTCGGGGTTATTACTAAATACGAGCACGATCTCCGCAGACTCGATATCCGCATCGATCATCGCCTGCAGGTTGGTCCCGCTCCCCGATACAAACACCCCTAATCTTTTCTTATGTGCCATAGAAGAACCCCGGGTAGTATATCCCGAAAACGAGAAAAGATAGTACACAAACGCACGCGAGCTGACAAACATTTACTTCCGTGTTGGGATATCAGAGTTTTAAAAGGGAAACCGGGCAGAAGAGAAAAAAAACCAGGGCAGCTTCCTACTTTCCCACTCCCGTAGAGAGCAGTATCATCGGCCTCGAAGAGCTTAACTTCCGGGTTCGGTATGGGACCGGGTGTTACCTCTTCAGCATTGCTACCCAGATAGGGTGTATATATTACAGTGCTTCATTACCATGTCAAGATTTACTCGCAAAAAATATTTAAAACTATGTGCGATTGCCCCCCTGTTTGAAAAAAGACCGTAATAATGCTTTAATTCTCCTTGATGGCAGATTATATAGACGACTTCATCGACTCACTCAAAAGACGCGAGACAACAAAGGAGACGTACAGAAAAGCGCTTAGAGAATTCTCTAAATGGCTCGGCGACGCATCCCCCGTGGGTCTCACCTCAAAGGATATCGAGAGGTACAAGGATTTCATGATTTCAAAGAACCTCTCGGCGACTTCTATGTCGGCGTATCTCACAGCAGTGAGGAGACTCTATGAGCACCTTCTCGCCAGCGGGAAGGTATTCGAGAACCCGGCTAAAAAAATAAAGGGGAGCGCAAGACCCAAAAGACATCTGACCGAACCGCTGACGAGACTGGACGTTCACAAACTCTTTAGCGCTATCAATAGCGCGTCTGATATAGGGATAAGGGACAGCGCTATGTTGAGCCTCATGGCCCGCTCGGGGCTGAGCGAGATCGAGATAGTAAGGGCTGACTTGGGGGACGTGAAACGAAGGGGCGGAAGGACCGTTATCTACGTACAGGGCAAGAATAAAGATGAAAAAGACGAATATGTACTACTCGAACCTGAGGCAGTGGAGACTCTGGATAAATATCTGTCAAAGCGCGGAGACTCGGAACAGGGCGAGCCCCTTTTTTGGGGCATAGGGAACAGGGCTAAAAAACACAGAGTCACCACGCGTGGAATCAGGGCGCGTGTGAGCCACTACTTTGAGCTCTCGGGAATTAAGAGAAAGGGTATCACTCCTTACAGCCTGAGACACACTGCGGCAATACTCGCCATTGAAGGAGGCGCAAGCGTCTCGGAAGTAAAGGAGATGCTGAGGCTCAAGACCACGGCCTCGGCACTTGTTTATTTTGAGGAAGCACGCGAGAGCAAGAGGAAATTTAAGGGAAATTAAGAAAGAATTTATACTTTTGCGTTAGTAATAGTCGGCAAATAAATCAAGATATGTCTTCGCGGCGATACAGCCACCCGTCCCCAACTGCTCACGACCCTTGAATTACGTCTTTTCGACGTAGCTCTTAAAGGGATATACACGTCCCGCGCGTTTCAGCTTCTTTATGGCTTTGACCTCTATCTGTCTTATTCTCTCGCGCGTCACCTGAAACTCCTGTCCCACCTCTTCAAGCGTATGCTCCTTTTCGTCGTCTATACCGAAACGGAGCCTCACAATACTCTCCTCCCTTGTATTGAGAACTGAGGAGAGAGCGCTGTTTATGATCTCTTTGAGCTCACTCATCTCGAGAATCTTAGAAGGAGAAGTGGTGTTCGCGTCCTCTATCAGATCCACAAGCTTACTGTCCTCTTCGTCCCCTATCGGGGTCTCAAGGGAAATCGGGTCTTTTGATATCTTAAGCACGCGCGCTACTTTATCTACCGGAAGCCCTACTCTTGTCGAGATCTCCTCAGGTTGAGGCTCGCGCCCAAGCTCCTGCACCAGCAGTCTCGAAGTCCTCACAATCCTGTTTATGGTCTCGGTCATATGCACCGGTATTCTGATAATCCTAGATTGGTCTGCAAGCGCTCTTGTGATAGCCTGCCTGATCCACCAGGTGGCGTACGTAGAGAACTTATAGCCCCTATTGTATTCGAATTTTTCGACCGCCCTCATTAGCCCCATGTTGCCCTCCTGAATCAGGTCCAGAAAAGGGAGGCCGCGGTTTATGTAGCGCCTGGCAATACTGACCACGAGCCGGAGGTTGGATTCGATGAGCTTTCTACGGGCTCGATAAGCAACTTGTTCGCCAAGCTCTATTCTCTTTAACGACTTTTTGAGCTTACCGGTGTTCACCTCTGCCTCTTCCAAAAACTCACCCATTCGCTTCCTTATATCTCTTTTGGCCTTTGTAATTGTAGAGGTGCCTTTAATCTTGATATCGTTGAACTCTTTTCTAAGTTTCTCAAGCCTATCTACGTAACCTTGGGCTGCCGAAAGAATTCTCTCGATCTGAGAGCCGTTTAAATTTATTTCCTCTAAATACTCAATCATCTTGGTATTGTTACGCTTGATCCTCTGAAACAGTGTTTTCTTTTTTCTTGCCGAAGCTTTCTCGATCTCCTTTTTTATAATCTCGTTGTCTTTGTAGAGCTCGTTAATCTCGTTTATCGAATTATTGATTCCAACCTGTATTTCTTCTTCCAATATGTTGTCCGACTCGTCCAGAAGGTTCGTTATATCACGCACGTTCAGGCTGCCGTTTCTAAGCTCTTCACCAAGCTCGAATATCTCTTTTAACATCAGTGACGAGCTCAGTATCGATTTGGCAATTATCCTTTTGCCTGTCTCAACTTCCTTCGCTATATGTATTTCCTGCTCACGTGAAAGCAGGGAATGGTCAGCTATCTCATGGAGATAAAATCTTATCAAATCGTATTCGTTAACGTTATCCTGAGCGTTACTGAGACTGAATACGTACTTGGTGCTGGACCCGCTGTTGTTAGACCCCTCACCGTTTTCCTCCTTAGCGGTTTCGAGCTGCTCAACCTCATCATCTTTCAGGAGACCATCATCACTGGCTGCATCTTTATCTTGAGACAGCTCAATTGTGGAGTCTGGGAGCGTTTCCTCAGAGGCTTTAAGCTTGGGTCCGTCCTTTTTCTTCTTACTCATTTATACTCCTTAAATATCGTTTTGCCTTAAATACTGTTTTTGGCTCTTCATAAACGCTATTTTTGCTTCCTCAAGTCCGAATACTCTTTCAATAGTCTTTTCTCAGCTATTTGGTCTTTATCTTTTACAGTCCTGTCGATCTCGAGCCGCAGCGCTTTTAATCTGCCGTCGAGCTTAGCGGCTTTTAATTTTCGAACACAGCTCTCAAGCATGTTTGCCGCAGTATCAATATCTGTGATCCCGTCTGAAGACAGCAGGAACTCTGATATCAAATCCTGCTCCGTCTGGTTATTAAAATGTACCAAAAGATTTGAGACATCGTGCACGCCTCCTGATACAATTTCCTCCAAAATGGATTTAATCTCTTGGTTTTCTATAAATTCCTGCCAGTTTTTATCTGATATCACGCTTGAAAGTGTAGGGAATTTGAGAAGCACTGTAAGTAAGAGCTTCTCGTGGCTGCTGTAAGAAGCGGTTTTACTACCCCCGTATTTTCCTCTGCCCGTTCCGTGTTTGACGTATGAAAGTATCTCGTTTTCTCTTATGCCCAGTTTCTCAGACGCCTTTTTTATATTGAGACTCCTTTCAACGGGGCTCTCCACCTTTATTAATAGCGCAGACACCTCTTTTACAAGCTGGTTCATAGTGAGCGAGCCTCCCCTGTAGCGATTGAGAGTTCTGTCTATAAAGAAATCAATCCAGCTCTCAGAGTGTTCAATAAGCTCTGAAAACTTTTCGACCCCGTGCTCTTTTATAAAGGAATCGGGATCCTCTCCCTCCGGAAGCGGCACCACACGGGGCATTAGCCCCTCCTCTAAAAGCACATCGAGTGAACGGAGAGAAGCCTTAATACCCGACTCGTCACTGTCAAAAAGAACCACTACATTTTCAGTGTATCTCCTGAGAATTACCCCGTGATCGTGCGTAAGCGAAGTGCCGAGCGTGGCGACTACGTTTTTTATACCTGATGTGTAGAGCGCGAGAAAATCAGTGTACCCCTCCACTAATACTGCCCTTCCTTCTCTCCTGATGAAATCCCTTGATTTGTCTACCCCGTAGAAGCTCCTTCTTTTGCTGTATACCGGGGACTCGGGAGAATTCATGTACTTTGGCTGCTCCTCCTCTTTTATTACCCTGCCCCCGAAGCCTATCACTTTTCCTTCAAGGTCCTTGATAGGGAATATTATCCTATCCCTGAACCTGTCGTAGTATGAGCCCCCCTGTTTGCGCTTTACAACGAGTCCGACCCTTTCTGCCAGATTGAGCGGAATGTTGTTCTTAGCCAAAAACTTGGCGAGGGCGTCCCACTCTGAAGGGGCGTAGCCGAGCGAAAACTCATCTATTAATTCCTGTGACATATTTCTATTCTTCAGATACTCCCTGGCCGCCTTACCTTTTTCTTTAAGCGCTAATGTTTTCTGATAAAAAGTGAGTGCCGCTTTATTGAGCTTGTATAGCAGCCCTACGCTGGAATTGTCTTTTGGTTTAACGGGTGTTTTTGAGATCTCGACATTAGCCTTGTTTGCAAGCTCCGTTAAGGCCTCTGGGAATGAGAGATTATTGTAGCGCATATAAAAACCGAATATATCACCGCCTGCCCCGCAGCTGAAGCAATGGAACAGCCCCTTCTCTTCATCTACGTGCATGGACGGGTTCTTGTCGTCATGAAAGGGACATAACCCGACGAAACCTCTCCCTGATTTTTTTACAGATGTGTAACTCTCTATGAGGTTAATAATACTCAACCTCCCTTTTATTTCTTTAACAATTACATCATTGTTAAAAGTGTCCATCTATAAATGATTGCGGTTGTATAGTTATATTCGGATTTGTTAAGGAATGGCTTAAAGATTCAGTACGACTTTTCAATAAATACAATTCGGTGTCCCCCTTCCGGTTATTGTATTTTTTCCTGAAGATTAGTTATTAATTCCTTCTCGTGCGTTTTACCACACGTTTTTTAGCAGCGAAAAGTTTTTTCTTTTTCTTTTCGCTTGGTTTTTCATAGTACTCCCTTCTTCTTACTTCAGATAATACACCGCTCTTTTCGACCTGCTTCTTAAATCTTTTAAGGGCGCTGTCTATACTTTCATTATTTCCGACTACAATTCCCGGCATAAATAAAACTCCTTCAATCATGATTTAATCGCATTATATTTTAAAATCGCGCTATGAAAAATTAATGGAAATCGGGCAACTTGTCAAGTATAGTATCCGTCCCAGAGCAATATAATCATTAGCTTTTTACTATACTTTGTCAATGCTAGGAAACACGCCGACCTTGCTGCAGTTTTCCTGAATTTCCTTTTCCACTACCTTGGGGCTCCTTGTATCAGGCTCGTATTCTTCCTCCTGACGCATCTCCTCGAAACGGCTAATCCAGGAATCCCTTCTTTTCCTCGTATCGTCTATAAGACCCATATTACTAAGCTCCCTATAATATTATACATCCAAATTTATACATACAAACTGACTAGTTATTATTTTTTCCTATTTGAAGCGAGTGGTCAAGGAGCGTAGACACTGAAGCTATCTCAACCTCTTCCTGCATTTGGGGAATCATCTCGGCCAGGGCTTT
Source organism: Candidatus Dadabacteria bacterium (assembly GCA_003229065.1). Lineage (GTDB taxonomy): Bacteria > Desulfobacterota_D > UBA1144 > Nemesobacterales > UBA2774 > UBA2774. Next base: position 12,820 of record QIHJ01000405.1, on the reverse strand, counting down.
TACGGTGCCCGGATAGGGGTGGCATATTCCTATTGCGTAGCCTTTCTTCTGAGATACCCGTACGAGCTGACGGAGTTGGGATTTTACATAAGCGGCACCTTTTGAGGCATCGTCCAGAAATACGTCCCTCTCCACAGACCTTACGCCGAACTTTGAGGCCGCCTCTGAGCCTAAGCTTTTACCCGACGTCATGCTGTCTACAAAAAAGAGGCCCTTGCTCTTAATCTCCTTCATCACAAGCTCAAGCAGCTCCCCGCTTTCCATAAATTTTGAGCCCATGTGGTTATTCACCCCTTGAATATGGGGGACCGCGGAAAGATTTTTGTCTATTCTCCTTTGTATTTCAGACTTGGGCAGTCCGACAATAAGGGCGTCCTCACCTGCGTCAACGGCCGTATAGCCCGAGGACTCCTTTGGCTCCATCGGCAGGTGGAGCATGACTTCCCTTCCCTTTTTGTGAGCCTCACGGGCCGCGTATTCTGAATAAGGCAGGTTCGGTAAAACGGCTATGGTAATGGGAGCGGGTATCTGGAGCAGCTTGTCTATAGAGGATTTACTCATACCTATGTCATCTACTATAATCACGACTTTAGGTTTTGTTGCCGCTGTTTGTTTATAGTCTTGAATATGCTCTTTTAGCTTTGCCGATTTTTTATCCTGATCTTCTACTTTCTTCGTTTCTTTAGTGGTGTCTTGGGGGTTTTTCTTTACCGTCTTTTGACTGCTGGGAGACGGCTGAAAATTAAACTTTATTCTATGAGTCTCTATATCTTTTATTGTCAATAAGGCGGTAATCGAGTGAGTGCTCACTTTATAATGAGATTCAAGACCCGGCACGCTTGAAAGTGACTTTGTGATAGTGTCTTTAATCTCTTTCTGAGAAAGCCTCCCGGGAGCTTCGATGACTATGTCTTTGTATTCCCACCTTATATCGTCCTTCGCTTTATTTTGGGGCTTCACGGAGCGGACGTGCTCAGAGGAAACGCCCATATCGAAATAAGCAGATCTCAAATTAGAGTCTGCGCTCACAATCGCACCGCTGAGCTCAGATTGGGTAATCCCGGGGCCAGACACCTTGTCTTTGGCTAGGTGCAAACCGTATACGCCTATGAATAAAACGAGTAGAAACCCTACGGTGAATAGGGCAATGCGCGTAAATTTCGCGCTTTTTTTTCTCCTCGCTCTTCTGGGTTTCCTGCCCGTATTTTTTTTAGTCGGCAAAAAAAAGGAATCTCCCTAGCCTGCGGGAACGCTGCCCGGGGCTTTAGAGGTCTTTAGAATATTTACAGCGCTTTCGAGCTGTTTGTCCGTGTCTTCTTCGTTTTCTACAACTATGTCCGGAGTTACGCCGACTTCGTTTATCGATCTGCCGCTCGGAGCGTAGAACTTAGCTGTCGTAAGCTTAAGACCCGCCCCGTCCTCGAGTTTGATTATGGTCTGGACCGAGCCCTTGCCGAAAGTGCTGGTGCCGAGTATGGTGGCTCTCTTTGAATCCTGGAGCGCTTCGGCTACTACCTCGGATGCGCTTGCGCTGCCGTCGTTTACTATCACTACTATAGGCTGCTCCTCATAATCCCCGTTCTTTGTCGCGTAATGATCTCTTGACTGTCCCTCGTAGCGGCCCTTGACGCTTACGATGAGACCGTCATCGACAAACTCGTCCACTACGGAAATGGCCTCACTGAGAAGCCCGCCGGGGTTATTTCTAAGATCCAGTACGATGCCTTGTAAATTGCCGTTGTTACTTGATTCAAGCTGCGCAAGAGCCTGCTTAAGCTCGTACGAAGTATTATCTTGAAACTGTGAAAGCTTTATATATGCGATACCGTCCGGTAAAAGCTCGGGTTTAACGCTCTTTACCACTATTTTGTCCCTTGTAAGCGTCACAACCCTGGGCTCCTTATCGCCCTCGCTCTTAACCGTCACATTAACCGTGCTCCCCCTGGGGCCTCTGAGCAGTTTTACCACTTCCTGCACTATTAGCCCTTTTGTCGGCTTGCCTTCTACCTCTAGAATTTGATCCCTTGGTTTTATTCCGGCCCTTTCTGCAGGTGTGCCTTCAATAGGCGTAATGACCGTGAGCACCCCGTTTTCGACCGTAACCTCCATCCCCACACCCCCGAACTCGCCGGACGTGCCGATCTCAAGCTCTCTGAAACGCTCCGGGGTAAGGTAAGAGGAATAGGGGTCAAGCGTCCTCAGCATCCCTTTGATAGCGCTCTCCGTGAGCTCTTCTGAGTCTACTTCCTCAACATAGTTCCGCTCGATCAGATCGAGCACTCTGGTAAAGTTGGAAAGCCCCTGGTATACGGCTTCGTCCGCACGCACTCCGGCGCTCAAAACAAGAAAAATAGCAAGTATTAAAACGAGTCTTTTCATATTTAGCTCCTGTTAACAGGGTAACTAAACATGCAATATGTAGCAAATATAATTTTTCGGAAAAGAGAAATTCGATATGGCCCCGGAAAGTTATAAAAGGTCTATAAATGCAGACTAAGAGTTTGTACTGCTCCCCTTTTCTTATATCCCGGTTTAAGCTGGAATGCGGGCCGCACCCGGCGGACAGTGCCAGCTTCCATACGATTTCTAAGATGCTTCGTAGGACAGGATTAATTTGTACAGTTTCAATTTGCCAACAAAGGCACGTAGAATTCGTTTGCCTGCGGATGCTATCCGCAAGGGAGCCAATGCTCCCTTTTAGCTCATACTCAATTAATTTGATTTCAAGGTTTAATGCAGTCGCCCTTCTTCTGCGGCAAACGATTATCCCACTTACTCCTAAAACTATTACCAGCACTATCATACCCCACTGGTTCATTGTCAGGATCGGTCTGGCTTCCCGACACTCGGGTACTTCTGAGCAGGCCTCGTCCGCAATCCAGAACTGCCCGTTATTCGCACTAAAGCACTGATTGCAAGTTAGGGGTTCCGCACAAGCACCCTCAGTCCTCAAGCAGCATCCTGTAGTGGTTTCAGGCAGACTGCCGCAGTCACCAAACTCTGTAACACAAGCCTCGACGCCACCAGCAAACAATCCGCCTTGTGCTTCACAATAATTTTCCGTTGCCGTAAAACCACAATCTCACCCTGAACAAAACGCGTTATCGGCGGTCCTGCAGCACCCGTCCTCTGATAATCCAGTCTGTGGTAATGAGAGCAAGAAAAAACCTGCTACCAGAAAAGAAACTGCGATTAAGCCAATCTGATTTCTAATTAACATCCTCATCCCTCCGTCAATATTTTCACATTCTTTATGGAACGATTCATAGATAAATATCAAACAGGCATCAATAAAATGGAAGCTCATGCCCTCTTTTATGTACTATGCAACTTCCCTATCCTTGATCTTACCGTGAGAATTATATATTTTAGTTGTCGGAAAGAGATTATGCTGAATATGGTATTCACAGTGATGAGCAGGTTCATCGAAAGCTACAGCACGGTCGTGCTCGAGGCCTCAAAGGACTGGTTTATTCTCTACAAGATAGTATTCGTCCCTGTATCGCTCTTTATTTACTGTCTTGCCTTCTTTGTGATTTCGGGGGTGCTGTTAATAGTTATCTTTATAACACGGCCGATTTCATTCATCTCAAATGCGTTCTTCAAATAGCTGAATTATTGCCCCTACATCTGAATTTCGACCCTCGCGAATTTTTATCAATCACGCTCACTTTTTTAATGTAACTCAGGTGTTATAATTACAAGCTCGATGAAAGAGAAACTCGAATCGTACGTAGATCCTAAAAAACTCCCCGCGCACGTAGTCATCATAATGGACGGCAACGGCAGGTGGGCCAAGAAAAAAAACCTTGACCGCATCAGCGGACACCGTGAGGGTATGAAATCCGTACGCGCAGTAGTGAAGGGCGCAAAGGACCTCGGCATTAAGCACATTACGCTCTACGCCTTTTCGGCCCAGAACTGGAGCAGGCCCAAGGGAGAAGTAAACGCCCTGATGGAGCTTCTGAGGCAGTACCTTCTAAAGGAAGGCGACAAGCTCTCGGAAAACGACGTCAGGCTTAACGCTATTGGAAGACTCCACGAGCTTCCCGAAGACGTGCATAAAGTGCTTACTCAGACCATGGAGAAAACTCGTCATTGCCGGGACCTCACGCTTACCCTGGCTCTGAGCTACGGCGGGCGGGAGGAAATAGTAGACGCTGTAAAGAAAATCGCGTCAAACGGCAAAATCTCACCCAACAAAATAAACCAATCGAATTTCTCAGACTATTTATATACTAAAGACCTACCCGAGCCCGATCTCATGATACGTACGAGCGGTGAGATGAGACTGTCCAATTTCATGCTGTGGCAGCTTGCGTATACGGAGATTTATGTCACAAAAACACTCTGGCCCAATTTTAGAAAACGCCACCTGGTAAAAGCTATACTTAATTACCAAAAACGCGAGAGGAGATTCGGCCTGACAGGGGAGCAGGTTAGAGCAAGGGACGTCATTTGAAAAATATCTCCATCCTAGGCTCAACAGGCTCTATCGGCAGACAAACCCTCGAAGTGATTTCGGACAACACGGATAAGTATAACGTTGTGGGACTCGCATGCGGGAGCAACTTAGAGCGGCTTAGAGAGCAGATAATAAAATACAAACCCGCTCTGGCTTCAGTAAAGGACCGTGATCTTGCGGAGGCTCTCAAGGCTCAAATAAACGGCTCTCAGACCGAGATTGTATACGGGGAGGAGGGAGCGGCTCGGGTGGCATCGCATGAGGATGCCGACACTGTAGTATCGGCCATGGTCGGAGCCTCGGGGCTAAAGCCCACGCTTAGCGCAGTAAGGGCCGGAAAAGACATAGCGCTTGCAAATAAGGAGACCCTGGTTATCGCGGGGGAAATAATAATGAAAGAGGCCAAGGAGAAGAACGTCACCATCCTCCCGGTGGACAGTGAGCACAGCGCGCTCTTTCAGGCGCTTCAGTGCGGGGACAAGAAAGACGTAAAAAGACTAATACTCACGGCATCGGGCGGGCCGTTTTTAGACACTCCTGTAGAGGAGCTCCGTGACGTCACCCCGGAGCTTGCGCTCAACCATCCCACCTGGATTATGGGGAAGAAAATCACCATAGATTCAGCTACACTTATGAACAAGGGGTTTGAGGTAATAGAGGCAAGGTGGCTTTTCGGCTTGGGGTCTGAGAGGATATCGGTCTGGATACATCCTCAGAGCATTGTACACTCTATGGTAGAATATATAGACGGCTCAATTATATCTCAGATGGGTATTCCGGATATGAGGATTCCTATATCGTACGCACTTTCATATCCCGACAGAACGGATATGCGGACGAACGATGCCCGGCCGGAAGACTTTACGGAGCTTAGCTTCAGAGAGGCGGATTTCGAGAAGTTCCCCTCGCTTGCGCTCGCATTCGGGGCGCTTAGGGAAGGAGGCACCATGCCTTCGGTGATGAACGGTGCGAATGAGGTCGCGGTAGATGCTTTTCTCAGGGGACAGATCGGATTTACGGAAATCATAAAAACAGTGGACAGGGTAATGGGACTTCACAACAAAGCGGCAGCAGATACACTTGAAGCTGTTACCCAAAGCGATAAATGGGCGAGGGATATGGCCGAGTCCTTAATCAAAAACTAGAAAACTACAAAATACGACTGGAGAATATTACACATGATTGCAATAGTAGCTTTTATTTTCGTTATAGGAATATTGGTATTTATACACGAGCTAGGACACTTCCTGGTCGCTAAATGGAGTGGTGTAAGGGTCGAGAAATTTTCTCTCGGATTTGGGAAAAAGCTGTTCGGATTCACTAAAGGCGAGACCGAGTACCTGGTCTGCATACTTCCTCTCGGAGGCTACGTTAAGATGTACGGAGAAGGGGTAGAGGGCAACTTCATAGTTGATAAGGTAAAAGAGGGATCCGCGGCAGAGAGAATCGGGTTTAAATCGGGCGACAGGATAGTGAATGTCGAGGGGCTCGATCTTAAAACTTACGACAGGTGGAAACAGCTTGAAGCGGTGCTGGAAAAAGAGCCTGAAAGGGATTATGAAGTTACCTTAGAAAGAGACGGAAAACCCATTGAGATTCAGCTCAAGGCAAGTGAGCTTGAAGGTAACGACACGTACTCCGAAAAAGAATACCCGAGGGGGTTCACGACACAGCCCATATTGAACAGGCTTGCGATCGTGGTTGCCGGGCCGTTTATGAACTTTCTGCTTCCATTTGTATTCCTTCCTCTGGTTTTCATGATCGGTATTACCGTGCCGGCTTATCTTGAGCACTCACCTGAAATCGGTTACGTCAATCCCGAGTCTCCCGCGGCGGAAGCCGGATTTATTAAAGGGGATAACATACTAGAAATCGAGGGCAATGAGGTTTCAAACTGGCGGGATGTGAACATCGCCGTTCAGACTAACCCTGGTATTACCATAGATATTACAATTGATAGAGACGGTGCCGAGCAAGTTATTCCTGTCCTGGCCAAGGTGTCGCCCGAGGGCGTAGTTGCTATTGGATTCAGCGAGCCTATTGCGGCAAAAGTCGGGGGCGTGGTTGACGGTACTCCGGCTGACAGCGCGGAGCTTCAAAAGGGGGACCGGATTGCCGAGATTAATGGTGAGACGATTGCGGATTGGGACCATATGGCCTCTATTATAAAACAAAACGCCGGAAATGAAATTACGCTTGCCGTTGAAAGGGGTACTGAGGTTCTTGAGATTTTAATCACCCCCGAGCCTCTGGGTGAAGACGGCGCCGGTGCAATCGGGATACAGATATATACGGAAGAGGTAGTAAAGCAGTACGGGTTCTTCGAGTCGATCGTAAAGGGCGTACAAGAAGCCGCCAACATGATTATCGAAGTTATAGTGCTTCTATTCGGATTCCTCTATAAGCTCGTCACGGGCAAAATAGCTCTGGGCGTAGCGGGTAAGAGCTTAGCGGGCCCAATACTTATAGCCAAGGTCTCTGGCGCGGCAGCAGAGAGCGGCATTGCGCAGCTTCTCCAATTCACATGCTTTATTAGTATAAACTTGGCGATAATTAATCTGTTCCCCATCCCGATGCTCGACGGCGGACACGTTGTGTACCTGGCAATTGAAGCAATTAAGAAGAAGCCTCTTAGCCAGCGCTCAATGGAAATAAGCCAGAAAATCGGACTCACGCTGCTTATCTTTATAATGTTCCTCGCTATTTATAACGATTTATCTAGAGTCAAGGGGGATATAGTGAGCTCATTCCACAGAATTGTGGACGTATTGAAGCAATAGGGCGGAATAACGCGTATGCGGTATTAGATATTACAGTTTATTGCTCATAAGGGCCAAAACCACAGGCTCGAACGTCGGATCAGCCGCCTGTCCTCGACTCTATCTCAGAGCTGACAAATGGCGGGTATCAAGAGGATATACTGACTAAATACCCGATTTCCAGAGACAAGAACTATCTCCGCAAATCAGGTATATAATAAAAGACGCCTCATGACAGACAACCCGGATATAGACCAGATCATTAAAGCGAACAGCCGTTTTTACGAAGCTCTCGGCGATAGAGACCTGGAGCTTATGGAGAGGGTATTCGTACGTAATGAGCGGGCCGGCTGTACACATCCGGGGTGGATTATGCTAAGGGGCTTCGACGCCATAATACAAAGCTGGGAGAACGTTTTTGATCCTGAGGATAAACTACAAATTAACCTCCACAATGTCACCGTCGATTTAAGAGGAGAATCTGCCTGGGTCACCTGTATCCAGGAGCTTACATATATCAAGAGAGACCCTGTGATGATGAATGTTTCGGTATCTACTAATATATTCGAAAAAACCGACTCAGGCTGGCTGATGCTGATCCATCACGCCTCTCCGGCACCTTTTACTACAAAGGGCGGGGAGTCCGGGGAAAGCTCAAATCTTCAATAAGAATAACCCGCATCACTCAAAATTCCGGCAGTTACATAGGTACATTAATTTGGTGATCTATATGGAGACCGCACTCCTTATCTGAATCGCTTTCCCACCACCAGCGGCCCGCCCTTGCGTCCTCACCTGGTTTTACGGCCCTGGTGCACGGGGCGCATCCGATACTGGGGTAACCCAGATCGTGCAGCTTGTTATATGGGACCTGGTGCTCATTTATGTAGTCCCAGACCTGCTCCGTAGTCCAGTCAACAAGGGGATTAATTTTTAATATACCGCCGTGAAGCTCGTCTATTTCAAACTTTGCGGCATGGGCCCTGTTCTCGGTCTGTCCCCGTCTGATCGAGGTTACCCAACCGTCAAGACCGATCAGGAACTTTTTGAGCGGATTTACTTTTCTCATCTCACAGCATAAGAACCTGTTTTCCTTACTTTTGTAAAAGAGGTTCATACCGCGCTCGGTGACCATCTTTTCCACTTCGTCTTTATCCGGGAACTGCACCTCGATCTGAGTGTTGTAGCGGCTCCTTACTCTGTCCATAACGTCATAGGTTTCCTGGTTCAGCCTTCCTGTGTCGAGAGTGAAAATCCTGGCTTCACTGCTCACTTTCATGAGCATGTCTATAAGCACGACACCTTGGGACTGAAAGCTCGATGCCAGAGCCAGCCTCGGGTGCAGGGTTTCCACAGCCCACTTGAGCACCTCTTTGGGGCTTTTGTCTTTATAATCCCGGTTGAGCTTTAGAACCTGCTCGGCATTAAACCTGATGCCGGCGTTTTCCGAACTCAGAGAATCTTTAGATAAATTCTGCTCAGCGCTAATTGCAAAGCACCTCCGTAATTTTACAGCCCGCACAACGGGCGCACCGTCTAATGAGCAATACTCATACTTATTAATTCGCCAATGTTATAGTTAAAATATAAGGACGATAATGCATAACCCATACCCACGGCTATGAATGGAATCACAATCCAGAAAAACGCGATTCTCATCACATGCCTGTTTCGCGCCGTTACGCCAAAACCCTGCTGAGCACATGAAAAACCAATTATACCTGATGTCACGATCTCTGCTATAGATACAGGTATGCCCGAGAAAGAGGCTACGAGTATAAGCGCAGCCGCGGTAAATTCAACTGAAACAGCCCTTAAAATACAAATCTCGGTTATTTCCTTCCCCACCGAGTCAAGCACCCTGCCTCCGAATAGTATCGCTCCTACGCCCATAGCCACCCCCGCGATTACGGCTCCCCAATATGAGCTGATCAGCCCGAGCCCCACTATAGGACCTACAGCGTTGGCCGAATTATTGGCTCCCGCCGAGAATGCCAGGAACGTACCCGAAATCGTAATCAGAATAGTAAGAATCCGGTTTATACTCGTCTCCGAGTAACGGTCAGTCAGATATTTAAGCGTTCTGAAATACAAGTACTTTGCGAATAGGAAGTTTACAACCCAGGCAATTACGGGGGCGCAAATCCACCATATGACTATCTCTATAAATTTTTGTCCGTTCAGCGCGCTTGAATATATCCCTACGCCTGCTATGGCGCACACAATAGCGTGCGTCGTAGCGATAGGCACGCGCGCCACATTGGCCCATGAGACGAATATTATAGCGATTACGAATATTATTAGTACAAGCCCCACATGAGAGGAAAGCACTTCGCTTGGCACCAGCCCCTTTCCGATCGTGCTTACGACCGGGGCGCCCGCTATTACTGCGCCCAGCAATGCAAACACCGCAATCAGTATCGTAGCCTGTCTCTTTGATCTCACTCCTGCCCCGTAGGAGGTCGCCATTGCGGCAGCCGAATTGTTAGCTCCGATATTGAGAGCCAGAAACGCCGAGAGCACAAGCGCTATTGGCAGTATCAATTCCAACTATTTATCTCCTGTGAGTAATATTGCATAAGGGTTATGATAGCGATTTTGTATATATTGATTCCGAATTTGAATAGAATAGGCAATTAAAGTGCCAGGGGCCAATATAAGGGATTTGAGCCGGTATTTCTACTAGATAATGCAAGTCCTTGATTATATTTTAATCAGCCTGTATATTTTTGTAACAGCAGAGGATGCTATATGTCTGAACATGGAAAAGTATCGGTACTTAGTAAAGATACCGGAATAATAGCGGAAATAAACAGTATACTCGACCCGATCGACATTGCTGTCTTTGAGAATATTGACGATATCAAAGACACTGACGTCCTGCTATTGGACGTGGATAGCGTCGGGTTGAGCGGACTCAGCAGCTTGAAGAAAAAGGCATTTGTAATAGTAATAACTGCTGAGAGAGGAGCCAGGTACCTGATCGAATCGATGACTTTCGGTGCGTATGACTGCATATTCAGACCGCTCGGCACTTCCCTCCTGGCCGAATCGGTAAGCCGCGCCCTCGGCATTAATAGCGAGGCAAAAAAGCGTGTGATACAGTTTCCGGGCGAGGTGGAGGGCTCAAGCGTTACATGCGCTATCGTAGGGGACTCTCCGATGCTCCAAGAAATTTGTAAGCTCATCGGACAGGTTGGCAGAGTGGACGTCCCGGTGCTCATAACAGGCGAGAGCGGAACGGGAAAGGAGCTTGTGGCCGAGTCCGTATGGAAAGTCAGCACCAGGTGGGAGAAGCCTTTTGTAGTCCTCAACTGCGCCGCAATCCCCGAGAACCTTCTTGAAGCCGAGCTCTTCGGTTTTGAGAAGGGCGCTTTTACGGGGGCCGATGCGTCCAGGATCGGGAAGTTCGAGGAGGCCGACAGCGGCATAATTTTTCTGGACGAGATCGGGGACATGTCGCTCTCCCTTCAGGCCAAGGTGCTGCGGGTGCTACAGAACGGCGCGTTTCACCGCCTCGGGAGTAACGCGGAGCAATCGGTCGACGTAAGAATTATCACGGCAACGAACAAGGACATTGATGTCCTTGTCGCTCAGGGCAGTTTCAGAGAGGACCTCTACTACAGAATTAACGTTGTAAATATAAAGCTTCCCGCTCTTAAGGAAAGGAAGGAAGACATACCGCTTCTGACCGAATGTCTTACCAGAAGACACGCAAACCAGATAGGAAAGGATATACACGGCGTAACAGCCAAGTTCCAGGACATGCTTATGGAGTATGAGTGGCCAGGAAACGTAAGGGAGCTTGAAAACGTAATACGTAAAGCAATCGCTTTTACCAAAACCCCCTACCTAACGTCCTATGATCTGGATATCAATTTAAGACCTGCACATAAAAGTATCGGTGAGCCGGCTTCGTATTCTGACTCCCTTAGAGAATCCGTAAGGGCGCTCATAAACACAGGTAACAGCGGAAACGTTTATGACCGGATAATAAAACAGTCTGAGAGGATAATGCTCGTAGAGGCGCTTAACGCAAGCAGCTGGAACCGCTCTCAGGCTGCAAGGACACTTGGAATCAACCGCCTCACTCTCAGAAGAAAACTGGAAGAGTACGATATTACCGCCCCTTAACCCCATTTATATCTGCTTACTCAATCATTCAAAAGTGTAACCTTCTTTCTCACACCAACCATACAGCTACTCATGTCCATCGGCTGTATGAACGCTTTATTAGAAGACGTCGACGGTACGAAGAAAGTCTTGTTCAGGTTCCCCTGATTGTTCGCCTGTAACGTCGCTATTATCTGGTGAGGCTTGATACTTACCTGTGTCCCGGCGCACGCCCCGTTTCCTATAAACCCCATCCCTTTCTTGAAACCCCACACGAGCTTTACGTTTGCGCCCGGTGTTACTCCCGAGATATTTATTTTATTCTGACGGTTCTTTATAACCTGCATTTTGGAGGAGTTGTTAAACCCGTTTATACCTACAGGGATATCGCTGTTAAAGAACGTGCAGATTACGTCCTCTCCGGGGTCGAGGCCAATTACTACCATCCCTTCGTCCGCATCCAGCACCGAGTTTCCGTCGAGGTCGTCCTCGCAAATAATCTCATCCAGCTGCCAGCCCACAGGTACCATCTCCTCTATCGTATAGTCTCCCGCGGGCATCGGGTCTGAGGTCTCGGTATTAGATATACCGTCAGAGTCCGCAGGCTCGTCGTCAAGTGTGAACATCCCGCTCGCGTCTCCCATACCTTCACACGCCGAAACAGTTTCGTCAGTGCATGTAAATTCAAAATCCGTACCGTCTTTAGGGTCTGACACCTTTATAATGGTGATTACGCCGCCGAACACGCAAACGTTTTCTATGCACATCCCCGGAGGATCATTGCTGCAGACAGCGTCCGGAGGCAGGAACTCGTCCGCGGGACAATCGGCTGCAAACCCGTCACAGGCCTCTTCTATATCGCATAAGTCAGTAGACGCGCGGCATACTGCACCCGCTGGTTCGAGCACGTCGGCAGGACAGGCAACCGAGCCACCGTCGCAGGTCTCGGCCACATCGCAAATATCAGTTACGGGTCGGCACTCTGTGGTCGCGGGCTCGAATGCATCTCCGGGGCAGGCCGCTTGTGTACCCGTGCAGGTCTCGGCTAAGTCACATAAATCAGCTACTGAGCGTCACTACGTTCCTCAGAATGACAACTGAGTTAAAGAAGCTCGCTGATTTTGAATATTGAGTAGAGCGGGACGCCGATCTCGTTGAACTTCTCCTGGCCGCCCTCTTCCCTGTCAACGATTACAAGGGCTTTCTTTACCTGGGCGCCGGCAGAGCGTACGGCTTCAATGGCTTTAATAACAGAGCCTCCGGTGGTTACGACATCTTCCACGACTGCCGTGATGTCACCTGAATTCAGGTTGCCTTCGATAAGCTTCCCTGTGCCGTGTTCTTTTTCCTGCTTACGTACCAGAAACCCGGGCAGCGGATATCCGCTATCGTGGCTCACGACCATAATAGAGCCTACAATAGGGTCAGCGCCCATTGTTGGGCCGCCAACGGAGTTAATTTCCGAGTCTTTTCTTATCTCTTG
>QIHJ01000444.1 GCA_003229065.1 Candidatus Dadabacteria bacterium | reverse complement strand
AATCCTTTGTTTCAATAGGTGAGTCTTCAAATCCTGTAAACAACAGCGTGCTGATCGAGTCTGCCAATCAGTTCGGGATTAACGCCGCTGGTAACTCGACGGTAATTATAGACCCTCAGAATAACAACTGTACTGTAAGCGGCGGACGTATGGCAGTTAACATCAGCGGCAGCGCGAGTGTAGATACCGATGGCTGTACGCTTTCAGATGGATAATTGATAAGCAAACTTCGTCAGAGTATTTCGCTTACAAATAACCCGATCCATATCCCGGGATTTAAGCTCCGGGCATATGAACATTTTTTCTCTGAATGCTATAATCTCATAATACTTTATAAGCCATATTACTTTGGAGGGAACAAATGAGTAATAACAGCTATTCATCGGGTTTCTTACATTTCGTGTTAGGCTCGACAAAATATAAAATGTTTAATTTCATGGTTTCCCTTGTGTTACTGCTGATACTCTCTGCTGTTCTCGAAGGTGTTAAGCACGGATACCTGGTAATAAATACTATCAGCTCCATCGTATTTATCGCAGGAGTATACGCAGTAGGCCGGGAAAAAAAGACTTTAATAATTGCCGCTATTTTGGGTTTACCCTGGTTTTTATCTGAGTGGGCTTTCACGACGTCCCCTCAGTCGCTGTTCACAAGCATACTGTTCTGCCTTTTCGTAACGGTTACAATCTTCAATCATATTCTGAAGTCTAAGGATATTACCGCGGATACTCTATATGCGGCCGTATGTGTTTACTTACTGCTCGGTATCCTGTGGGTGTCAATTTACGGCAGTATCGAATACCTGTCTCCCGGAGCGGTATTCGTATCCGACAGTTTGGGGAATTCGGGCAATATAAGCACGAATGAGCTCATTTACTACAGCTATACTACACTGAGCACGCTCGGATACGGGGATATAACTTCAATCACACCTCTGACCAGAATTATCTCGGTGCTCGAAGCTTTGGCTGGGCAGCTCTTTATCGCCTTTTTGGTAGCAAGGCTAGTCAGTATATATACAGCGAAAGCTCTGCAGAAGGGTTAGGCTCGGAGGTATTTTATTTCTCTAAGCAGCCCGGAGGGACTTTTTCATCTAGCTGTGAAATACTCGGCAATCCGTTGTAGCTTATCATTTGCCAATAATGATTACACTGGGTTCAATATCCTGTATGAGCAAACGTAAGATAGTGCTGATTCCGGGTGACGGTATAGGACCTAACATTACAGCGGCAGTCAAAAAGGTTCTCAAAGCCTCAGGAGCTGAGATTGAATGGGTTGAGCGGAGCGCGGGTTTGGGGGCACTTGATGAAGGGGAGGACGTGCTACCGCAAAGAACCCTGGACGCCATCAAAGAATATAAGGTTGCTTTAAAAGGCCCCTGCACTACACCGATAGGGGAGGGGTTTATCTCCGTAAACGTCCAGCTCCGAAAAGCGCTCGACCTTTATGCGGCAGTAAGGCCGGTGAGGAATCTTTGTGGAGTGAAAACACGGTTTACGGACGTAGACCTCGTAATAATTCGTGAGAACACGGAGGGTCTGTACAGCGGAGTCGAAAACACGGTTACTCCGGGCGTCGTAATGAGCATGAAGGTCGCGACGGAAAAAGCCTGTTACAGGATTTCCAAGTGGGCTTTCGAGTATGCGAGAAACCGGGGACGTAAAAAAGTCACGGTCTTTCACAAAGCCAATATAATGAAGCTCACGGATGGTCTCTTCATTAAAAAGTCCCGGGAAGTAAGCGGAGAATACGATGATATAGAATATGAAGAAATCATCATCGACGCAGGCTGCATGAAGCTTGTTCAGGACCCGGGCCGCTTCGATGTGCTGCTGCTGGAGAACCTGTACGGGGACCTTATCAGCGACCTGGCGGCGGGCTTCGTAGGCGGTCTCGGCGTTGTGCCCGGGGCCAATATCGGAGTGAGAAAAGCGGTGTTCGAGGCCGTCCACGGATCGGCTCCCGACATAGCAGGCAGGAATATCGCAAACCCTCTAGCGCTTCTCATGTCGGCTGTCATGATGCTCAACTACCTGGCTGATACGGAGGGGAGGGAGGATTTTTGCGCCTCTGCCGATAGGATAAAGCAGGCTTACAACAAGGTCCTTGAGCAAGGCATGAGCACGCTCGATCTGGGAGGCAGTCTCGGAACGCAGGAGTTTGCCGACGCATTAGTCGATAGGATGCGTGATATCTAATAATCTAATTGCGGATAATACTCTTAAGTTCCTTTAAGCTCTCAGGTTTTTCCTCATTACCCTCAGGAAATTACCGCTCATGATCTTTCTTGCCCGGTTTTCTGAATAACCCTTATTTATAAAAAACTCTCCTATCCTCGGGAGGTCGGCTACGGATCTGAGTTCGTCGGGGAAATCCTCTATTCTGGCCCCGTCCATATCGCTCCCTATGCCTACGTGGTCTTCTCCCAGGAGCCCGATCATATAATCGGCATGGGCGTAAACGTCCTCTAGTGTGGGCTTATTCTCAGCTGTCTTTAGGAAAGGGTTATAGAGCACTATTCCTACTACTCCCCCTCTTTCGGCAATAGCCTTAAGCTGCTCGTCCTTAAGGTTTCTCGGGTGGTCGGTCAATGCTCTTGCGTTTGAGTGTGTGGCTATAGGTGTAAGCTCTGTCAGCTCTATTGAGTCCCAGAAGCATCTTTCATTAAGATGAGACAGGTCGAGCGTTACTCCCAAATCGTTCATTCGCTTTATCAGCTCGCTCCCCATTTCCGAAAGCCCGTCCTCAGTGTTGTTACCCGATGCATAGCGGTTTCTATCGTTCCACGAAAGCCCTATGACTCTCACTCCCTTATCAAAGAACATATTCAGCTCGCCGGGCTCCTCTATAGGGTCCGCTCCCTCCATAAGTGTCAGAAACCCTATCCTCGGATTATCGTCTAAATTTTCAATGTCACCCGGTTTAGTAACACAATAAATATCCTGTTCGTAGTCCCTGTATAATTTTTCGTACGTGGCCAGCTGTTCCATTGCAGACTTTAAGGTGTTCTTTGGCTTTTGCTTGGGAGGCACGAATATAGTATTAAAAACGAGCTTAACGTTCCCCTCTTTGAGCCCCGGGAGCGTAATCATACAGGGTACTTCAGGGTTTATGAAGCTCCTCTTAAAGTGATTTAAGTGGAAAGCTATATCCTCGTGGGCGTCTACAATTATAAATTTTTTTGACATATGGTTATTAATTAAACGCTCCGCTCTAGGAGTAAAAAGCTGCGCTTGCGAAGCTTACCACAGATCCCGTATCGGGCTCGAGGGCCTGATCATAGTCCAGAATCTTTCCTCTGCTTACGCATGCCGTGCTTAAGAGTGAATAGATAGGAGAGAGCCCGCAAATTTTCCTCCAGTCTTTCTCTTTTTCTACAGAGCGGTAAAACCCTTCGGCGTCGAGCTTTTCACAGTACTCGAGACTAAGTAAATCTCTTTCTTTAATAAGACTTAATGTCGAGTCGTTTACCTCCTCGCTGTCTCCGAACTTTGGCCCCATGTGCGCCATGTCCGCCCCCGCTATGATAAACGCCCTATCACCGAGCTCAGTCACTATATCTCTTGCACAGCTTAGAAATAACTCTATCCTTTCATCCTCGGTAGGGGACTTCCCCTGCTCCACCAGTTTGAAAAATGAATTACATAAAATGGGGACAATCTTAAATTCCCTCTTCCCGTTTAAGAGGTATTGTAGAAATGTGAGTTGGAATTCGATCGAGTGCTCTGTTCTGTGAGATATCTCCCCGTGAAATAAATCCCAGGGGCAGCTATCTTTAAGCCTGTCCACTATCCCCGTATCTGTTTGCGCGCGGCCCAAGGGAGTATCAAAATTCTTCCTGGTCAATATAAATGGGTTATCAACCTCTGCATAATGAGATGTGCCGAATATTATATAAGTGTCGGCACTTGAGTCAAGAGCAAGCTCTCTGTACGCAAGGGCATAGGACTTACCGCCTCTCGTGAAATCAATATGGGGTGAAATGATCCCTTTTACCTTGCCTTGGGTGGGCTCATAAGGTTTTGATTCCTCTGCACTATTTAAGAAGCGTGCGATCCATCCCCTGAGCTCGCTCGGGTCCTCTGGATAGGAAAGCCCGGCATGGTTAGCAGCTCTTAGCGGAGAGTCATTGAAACTCGATTCGAGGTTTGTCTTAAAATACCCGAATTTTTCACTGTCAAGAAATAAAGCTTCATCCATTTGATCTATTAATCTTTCAATATCCTCTGTGTCTACATGCTGCCCGAATTTATCCAAAATCCCCTCCCGGATGTCGCTTACGGAATGTTCTCCGTCGAACATACCCAGAATGAATAAGGTTTCAGAGGATACGTACAGTATCTTATCGCTTATATTGTAAGGGTCTCTCAGGCAGATCAGCTCTTGCCCCTCATGTTCTACGGGGAAGGCCTCTATAGGGTTCAATTTCGGGCGTATCATATCAGTCTCGTTCTTATTCTGAGATATTTACATTAGGCTTTTATTGAGCTTCCCGCCCCAGCCGCCGCCGCCAGGAGTTTCTATACTAATAATATCTCCTTTTTTTACCTCAAACGTGCACTTTGGAGGCAGGGGTTTTACATTATTCTTTCCTATCAGGCTGTTCTTCCCTTTCTTCCCCTTCTCTCCTCCCACTAGACCATAGGGTGCGGTTCTTCTTCTTTCCGTAATCATCGATACCGTAGCATTGCTGAGGAACTTAAATTCCCTCTTAATGGCGTCGCCGCCTTTGAACCTGCCTCGGCCCCCGCTCTGTCTTCTGATCGTGTAGGAGTTAATCATGACCGGAAGCTCTCGCTCAAGGGCCTCGATTGGCGTATTGAGTGTGTTGGTCATATGGGTTTGAACGGCGCTTACGCCGTCTTTGCCGAAGCGTCCTCCCATGCCCCCCGCTATGGTTTCGTAGTACGCGTACGTACGCCCGGTGCGGGGATTAATGCCCCCGAATGTTATATTACTCATTGATCCCGCGCTTGCTGCGGGTACCTTATCGGGTATGGCTTTTGACAATGCGCCGAACACCACATCGACCACCCGCTGAGAGGTCTCGACGTTTCCTCCAACGACTGCCCGGGGGAACTTCGCGTTCAATATAGAGCTCTCATCCACGATAATTTTCACCGTCCTAAGAGGGCCCGAATTAAGCGGGAGCTCCTTTGGAGCAAGGCACTGAAATACGTATATAGCCGCTGCAGTGGCTACGCTGTAAGGCGCGTTCAGATTGCCTTTTACGGGCGGCGAGCTGCCCCTGAAATCCACCTCGGCTCTTGTCCCTGCTATGGTTATTTTTACTTTTATCGGGATATTACGGGTTCCGGCGCCGTCGTTATCCATATAATCCTGAAAACTGTAAACGCCCTCCGGAATAGCTCTTATTACTTCTTTCATTATCTTCTCGCTATAGTTAAGAAGCTCTTCTCCAGCCTCGATCAGACGGTTCAGCGAATATTTACTTATAGTCTCAGCGAGTCTTTTCTCCCCTAGATCGAGGGCGCCTACTTGCGCGTTAAAATCTCCTTCTCTTTCTTCCGGGTCGCGCGTACTATTCAGGATCTTATTGTACAATTTTTTATTCAGTCTGTTTCTCTTGTAGAGTTTTGAAGGGGGGATCAGTATTCCCTCTTCCTCAACTGTGGTGGATATGGGCATAGAGCCCGGCGTAGTGCCTCCGATGTCGGCATGGTGGGCGCGGCTTGCGACGAAAAATACTATTCGCCCCTCTGAGAAAACGGGTTTAATACAGGTCACGTCCGGGAGGTGAGTGCCGCCCCTGAACGGGTCGTTCAATATAAAAACGTCTCCCGGGTTCATATCCGGCTCATCGAGCACCGCCTTAACAGCAAAACCCATAGAGCCCAGATGTATGGGAATATGTGCGGCTTGTGCAATCATATCTCCCTTTGAATCAAAGATCGCACAGGACAGGTCTCTCCGCTCTTTAATGTTGGGAGAGTATCCCGCTCTTATTAAGAGTATCCCCATTTCTTCTGCTATAGAGCTTAGAATGTTCTGGAAAATTTCAAGTTCGAAAGGAGTGAGCGCCATAGTTTCTCTGAATTTTAGTAAAAAGGGAGTCGGTAATATTGACCAAACCGCTGTAAGTATGAGACCTGTACCAATATCAGGCCTATTTTAATATGAGATTTTAGGCCGCTACTCCTGTGTAGGGACGGGCTCCTCAATATTCTCAATATTCCAGTACCTACACCGCTCGGATTTATAGTATTTGATATCGGCTCCGATACTAAGCTCATTAGTCGGACTGCCGGGCAGTATGTGTGTGCCTCCCCGACACGCTCTTGCCACCCGAACATAGGGAATTACAACTTTTTCCCCCGCTTCGTGATTCCCTTTGAGGTTTTCTGAGACCAGAATAGTGGCTGCGCAATTTGAATAGAGCTCAGGCTCAAATCCGCTGTCTTTATCTGAGACGGGTTTGCACTCGTTTGAGTCATAGGGCTCTTTGCACACTACTTTCATCACCTTACCCTCTACTGCGTATTCCGAGGTATCGAGCAGCTCTTGTGGAGTACAGGGGGGAGGGAGCGCGCCGGCCGTATTTAAACTCACAGATAATACAAGTAAAATAAGTATTGCTTTAATCTTGCGTTTCATGAGATTAGTACTATTGTTATTGCTGTTTTACGCTTTGTCAAATTGTATGGGCATACAGTTATAATTGATCAATTAATCGGGAGATGAATTCTATATGCGAGTGCTTATTACGGGAGTTGCGGGCTTTATCGGCTCTCACCTGGCCGAGAGGCTAATAAACGGCGGGTATGAAGTTTTGGGGGTCGATTCATTTTTCGATTACTATCCCAAGAGTGTTAAAGAGAACAATCTGAAAGGACTTCTAGCTCAGTCCGGGTTTGAGTTTGTCCAGGGGGATATAGCAGAGCTTGATTTAAACGGTATTATAGCAGGCGTGGACGCCGTGTTTCACCAGGCGGCGCTTGCGGGTGTCAGGGCAAGCTGGGGAAGCAGGTTCGGAGAATACGTTAACAATAACGTACTGGGTACCCAGCTCCTGCTCGAGGCCTCAAAAGATAAAGATCTGAAGAAGTTTATTTATGCCTCTTCTTCCTCAGTCTACGGAGATGCTCTGGATTTTCCTATTACAGAAAACTCGCCCCTGAGACCCGTGTCTCCTTACGGAGTGACAAAGCTTGCCGGCGAGCATTTGGCTTCTCTATACCATAGCGGATACGGCGTCCCCACAGTATCCCTCAGATACTTTACGGTCTACGGTCCGAGGCAGCGTCCCGACATGGCGTTTCATAAATTTATCAGAGCGGTCTCTTGCGGAGATGAAACAGAGATATACGGTACGGGAGAGCAGACGAGGGATTTCACTTTTGTAAGTGACGCAGTCGAGGCCAATCTGCAAGCTCTTAGCGTCGGTAAAGCCGGGGAGATTTACAACATCGGCGGAGGGAGCAGGATCATGTTAAGTGATACTATAAAAATAATAGAGGAGGTAACCGGAAGGACGGCTAATATTAAATATACGGATACTCAAAGAGGGGACGCAAAGCATACATTCGCCGATATATCGAAGGCTGGAAATGATCTTTCCTACTCGCCTTCTGTCAATATTCGTGACGGGATATCAAAACACTGCGATTGGCTGCTGGAAAATAAAGAGTTATACGATCAGATCGGCTGAATCTGGTTTATTCAGGCGATTCTGGCTTGAAGCGTCTCACCCATTTCCGCTGGACTCGGACACACTACGACCCCGGCCCGCTCAAGCGCAGCCACTTTATCCTTTGCGCTTCCCGAGCTTCCCGATATTATAGCTCCCGCGTGTCCCATTCTCTTTCCTTTAGGGGCCGTAGCGCCCGCTATGAACGCTACTACCGGTTTTGACATGTTGTCCTTTATGAACTCGGCCGCTTCTTCCTCGGCGCTCCCCCCGATCTCTCCGATCATCACTACTGCGTCAGTGTCGTTGTCTTTTTCAAATAGCCCCAGGATGTCGATAAATGTAGAGCCGATCACAGGGTCGCCGCCGATCCCAACACTGGTGGATTGTCCTATACCCAGATTTGAAAGCTGCCACACAGCCTCGTAAGTCAAAGTGCCGCTCCTTGAAATGATCCCGATTCTCCCGGGTGTATGTATGTAGCCCGGCATAATGCCCACTTTGGCCTCTCCCGGAGTCATAACGCCCGGACAGTTCGGGCCGATCAGCCTTACGTCCTTCCCCTCCATATACTTCTTTACCTTAATCATGTCGATTGTAGGTATGCCTTCTGTTATGCAGATAACGAGCCCCACGCCGGCGTCTATTGCCTCGATCATCGAATCCAAGCAAAAAGGAGCGGGCACGAATATTAACGAAACGTCAGCCCCCGTGGTCTCTACAGCCTTAGATACTGTGTCGAATACCGGGAACCCGTCCACATCACTACCACCTTTGCCCGGGGTTACTCCGCCCACTACCTGAGTGCCGTACTCGCGGCATTGGGTCGCGTGGAAAAGGCCCGCGCTCCCTGTAATGCCCTGGACAATAACTTTACTGTCTTTGTTCACTAAAATGCTCATTATAAATTACTCCTTTTACGTGGAGAGATGTTAAAGTTATGGAATTCCGATAACCCCGAATAGCCTCGTTTGAAGGACAAGAAATCATAGCACAGCGTTTAAAACTTGCAACTTTACAGCTATGCTCAGCAAGCTCCCATCACCACCGTGTTAACATTACTCTAGCCCCACGGTAAATTATTCTATATTCTGAACCTGTTCTCTAATCTTCTCAAGCTCAGAGCGGAACTCGATAGTTATATGTGAGATGGAGGCGTCTTTGGATTTAGCAGATATGGTGCCGGATTCGCGGTTCATCTCCTGTAGAAGAAAATCAAGCTCCTTTCCGACAGAGCCCGACTGTCTCAGGGTTGCTCTGAATTTGCCTATATGGGCATTCAGCCTGACCAGCTCTTCAGTGATATCGCTTCTCTCGGCTAAAAACGCGGTTTCCTGGTAAAGCCGCCCTTCGTCGATTTGCGTATCCTCGAGAATCTTTTCAATTCTCTCCTTTAACTTTGCCGAGGCGGTTTTCATATACTCTTTTCTTTTAGTCGTTATTTTCTTTGTAAGGCGCTCGATTTTCCCTATTCTTTGCTTCAGGTCTTTCTCGAGCTTGCCGCCTTCAATTTTTCTCGTGTCGTCAAGCTTGCGGACGGCGCTTACCAGTGTTTTCTTTAAGGCCGACATTTGACCTCGACTTAAGACTGAGCCTGACTCAGAAGGGAATATTTCTTTAATGGCGAGCAAGTGTTCAAGACGGATGTCCTCTTTTATATGCAGCTCTTTCTTGAGTTTCTCAAGTGTCTTCTTTGACTCACGCGCGATATCCAGGTCCAGAGCCGTGGTGCTTTGCCTCCTCCCTTCTATCGAGACCGTTACCCTTACCTTTCCACGGCGGATTATCTTTTTTACGTATGCCGAAAGCTCGGGCTCAATGGACATGACGGATTCGGGGATCTGCATCTTAACGTCCAGGAATCTGTGGTTTTCAGAGCGCGTTTCAATAACGATCTTGCCGTTTTTGGTCTCTGTTTCGCTTTTTCCAAACCCTGTCATACTTTTCATATATTTTATCCTTACCGTTTAGCGGAGCCCTATCTGAGGCTATTTCAAGTGTCTGATAACATACATTTTTTATAGAGTCTTTGTCAATCCTAGTCCAGCTTGCCTACGTACTTTCTCCTGAGATTTTGAAATAGGCTTCTCATTTTTGTATCGCCGTAGTCGGGGTAAGTCCATTCAAGCGCCGTATATTCATCGCCCCTGTAGATAAGCGTAAGGTCGGCGTACACACCATCGCCGAGATAAGCTCTGTGGGCAAAACCCTTGCCGGTGGCCAGGATCACGTGCTCTTGGGCTATATAGCCCGGGTCGATGTTTATTGTCCTCTTTCCCGATTCTGAGAATCTTTCTTCGAGCGCGGTCGTAAATATTTTAATCTCCCTTATATATTCACGCGGAATAAGTTTCTTGAATGTAACTATTTTCCGTCTTAGATCGGGCCCCATCTCGTTTTCGTAATAAGCCGTACCATCAAAGGGGAGCACCGCGCTTTCGAAATCCGCTACGCCGAGCTCCTCAACCAGCGCTCTCTTGCATCCGCTCAGCTCGGAGTCCGGTTTATATATAATTGCCGTAAATAAATAAACGGGTTTTGGTTCTTTGAGTCTGCTCATGTTATGGTCTGCAATTAGCGGCTTTTTTCATGTCTGATTTGGTTTAGAAGATATTTATGGTGAAGCCTTTAAATAATAATACTTTATAAATCATTCCAATCGACGATAGAGCAGAGCAGGCTAATGTTGAAAACTTCTTGAAATATGGTGCTTGCCGACTTATTCTATTCCACTAGTGAACAGGTATAATCAGGAGAATATGATTAACAGCTTCGTAAAGTTAACGCTACTTATCATTCTTATTCTGCTGCCGGTCACAGGCTGCGGGAAAAAATCGGAGCCCGAGTACATCCCCGAAGCGCCAAAAGTAAATCGTAAGAGCATAAAACCGACTCCAACTGAGGTAGTTAAAAATTACTTAAACGCCATTAAGAGCAAAAATTACTCTAAGGCTTACAAATACGTAAGCGCTCCCTATACCGACAAAGCAGGATATATAAACCAGATGAAAATAACTTTAGCAGAAAATGATTTCTCGCTAATAAGCTACCGCATGCTGGCTACACAGATTTATGACAGGACTTCAACTGTGGTGGTCGAGCTTAACACAAAGCTCAAATCGCCAAATTCGGGAAGCCTGGTAAACCTGACTCAAAAGAGCCAATATTCACTCGGAATATTTGAAAAGAAGTGGTTGATTACGTCTGATAATTGTATTGAAGGCTGCATAGAACGGGAGCCTGTGATAGAGGTTGTTGAATAGATATGATTAAAGTAGCGGTTACGGGTGCAGCTGGCAGAATGGGTCTCAGAATACTGCATTTTCTCAATCAGGCTGAGGATATAAAAATAGTAGGCGCAATCGAAGCTCCGGGCCACCCGGCTATGGGCAGTGACGCGGGCACAGTCTCGGGCGAAGGGGACATCGGTGTCACAATATCACCAGACTTAAGCCAGGCTTCTGCAGATGCGGATGTTATCGTGGACTTCACTTCCCCCTCAGCTACTCTTAAAAATGCCGAATTCGCAAAAGCTAGCGGTAAATCAATGGTTATAGGTACTACGGGTTTTACCGAAGACGAGAGACTCAGGCTCGTAAAGCTATCAGACAACTTCCCCTGCGTATTCGCTCCCAATATGAGCATCGGGGTGAACGTAATGTTCGAAGTCACGAAGAAGCTCGCATCGATCCTGGGTGATGAATATGATGTTGAGGTTGTGGAGGCGCATCATAAGCTAAAGGCCGACTCTCCGAGCGGCACAGCGCTCAGGCTGGGCGAGGCTGCGGCACAGGGGCTGGGCTGGGATTTTCAAAGCGCCGCCAGATTTGAGCGGTACGGCAGGATCGGGGAAAGAGGTGGTAAAGAAATAGGGGTTCAATCGATTAGGGGAGGAGATACGATAGGTGAGCATACCGTCATGTTCTTCGGAGACGGTGAGCGCTTAGAGCTTACCCACAGAGCTACAAACCGTGACAATTTTGCCAAAGGAGTGCTCAGGGCAGTGAGATGGATATACGGCAAATCTTCCGGACTCTATACGATGAAGGACGTGCTTGAATTATAGATATGGGGACAGACCGGAGGGCGAAGCCCGATCGGGGGGCGGGAATAAAATCAGAGGACAGAGGCGAGCGTTTTACAGCGATGCCCGCAGGAATAAAATCAGAAGACAGACCGGAGGGCGGGAATAAAATCAGAGGACAGAGGCGGCCCTTCGAGAGCCTCAAGGTGAGCGGGTTTATGCGCGAGAGCAGAATAAAATTACATTTTTATAAATTTTACTCCGTCTAATTCCTATAATAAATTCCGACAATGTTCAAATTTGAAATCCAGAAAAATGACACCCCTACAGGTGCAAGACTAGGAAAAATGCATACGGCGCACGGCATAGTGGATACGCCTGCATTTATGCCCGTTGCGACCCAAGCGGTCGTGAAGGGGTTAAGCCCCGAGGAAGTCTGCGACATGGGCTTCCAGATGGTAATTGTTAACGCGTATCATATGTTCCTGAGACCCGGACATAAAACCGTAGAGGAGCAAGGAGGGCTTCACGGCTTTATGCACTGGGACCGTCCCATCACTACCGACAGCGGGGGGTTTCAGGTGCTCAGCCTGGCCAAGACGAGAAAGATTAAAGAGGGCGGAATAATATTTCAATCTCATTTAGACGGAACGGAGCACTTCTTAACGCCTGCGCTTGCAATTGAGATACAGGAGTCTCTTGGCTCGGACATAATGATGTGCCTTGACGAGTGCCCCCCATATCCTTCGACTGAGGAGTATATTAAAGACTCGGTCGGCCTGACTACAAGCTGGGCAAAATTATGCAAGAACGCACGGTCCAAGCAGGATAGAGCGCTCTTTGGAATCGTACAGGGCGGTGTTTACCCAGAGCTCAGAGAAAGATCCGCCGGGGAGCTTGCGGAAATTGGCTTTGACGGATATGCTCTCGGCGGTCTCGGTATAGGTGAAGACCCCGGTGCGACTTATGATATTACAGAGCATACATTATCGTTTCTGCCCCGGGACAAACCCCGCTATCTTATGGGACTCGGTAACCCCGAAGATATTGTGACTGCGGTGTCCTGCGGCGTTGATCTTTTCGATTGTGTTATTCCAACCCGCAATGCCCGTAACGGCACCCTCTTTACAAGTCGGGGAAAACTGGTTATAAAAAATGCCCGGTACACTGAGGATAAAAGACCCATTGATGAGTCATGCTGTTGCTATACATGCAAGACATATTCAAGATCTTATCTCAGACATCTTTTTATAGCCAAGGAGATACTGGTTTTACGCTTGCTCACTCTTCATAATTTAAGCTTCTACGCAGAGTTGATGCGGAACATTAGAAGAGCCATAGCTCAGGAAGAGTTTTCAAATCTAATAAGTAGTGTACAATCCCATGGAGGTCACGAAAAAATTGAAACTTTTTAGCATTCTATTAACTACAGCTTTATTTCTAACTGCTTGTCCCGGAATGCCCGGCGCGCCGGGAGGAGAAGGCGGAGGCAGCTCTCCCTTAACGTTTTTGCCGTTCGTCCTTATATTCGTTCTGTTTTATTTCCTGATTCTCAGACCTCAGCAAAAGCAGACTAAAAAACGAAAGGAGATGCTGGGCACCCTTAAAAGGGGGGATGACGTAGTCACCTCGGGGGGGATTTACGGAAAAATCTTGAACATATCTGAAGATGAAATAATTACGCTTGAAATCTCAAAAGGGGTGAGTATCCGCATAAGCCGCTCGGCCGTATCAGGCATCCAGCCCACTCAGAAAGAAGTAGAGAAGTAACAGGAGGAATAATCTAGAATATGAGAGCTTCACGAGCTTGGATATTTACAATCATTGTAGTGTTTGTTCTGTCTCTGATACTACTCACTCCCACGTTATTGGGTGATTCATTGCCCGGGTGGTGGGGAAGACTCTTCCCCGACAGAGGGATCAGGCTGGGGCTTGACTTAAGGGGCGGCATATTTCTTCTGCTCGGAGTAGATTCTGAAAAAGCAGTTGAGAACGAGCTTGGCAGTATCAAGGACTTTATGAACACGGAGCTTAAGGACGATAAGGTTCTCATAAAAGGCTCTGATAAATCAGGCAACACTTTGACTCTTCAGTTCTTCTCAAAATCCGACCTCGATGAAGCAAAAACAGTCGCAGATACAAACTTCAGCACAATGTCTGATATAAAAGAAAAAGACTTATCACTTAGTTTTACACTCCGGCAAGGGTATTTATCGGAGGTACAAAAAAATGCCATTGACCAGGTAAAGCAGGTGATAGAAAACCGCCTCCAGGAGCTAGGACTGGTGGAGCCGTCTATTCAAAAAGCCGGAGCCGACAGGATTCTTATACAGGTTCCCGGGGCCTCTGAAAAGGACAGACAGAGGATAATAGATATCATCAAACGCTCGGCTGTGCTGCAGTTCAAGATTGTCAAGGACTCCGGACCGACACAAGAAGTTCTTCTTGCAAAGTACGGGGTTACTACCCCTGAGGAGCTTGAGGAACAAGGCCTCGCCCTGCATACAGGGAATACCGGAGCTGAAAACGAGCTATTTTTCATTACCGAAGCAGACGCCTCCGTCACAGGAGAATCACTCGCGGACGCGAGGCTCATTTTCGATGAGCTCGGCAGACCCGCCGTGAGCTTTAATTTTAAAGGTGAGGGTGCAAGCAAATTCGGCGTACTCACTGAAGAGAATATCGAAGAGAGGCTTGCTATAGTTCTTGATGAGGTAATTAAATCCGCCCCGGTTATACAGGAGCGAATAACTTCACAGGGCAGAATTACAGGGGATTACACTACTGATGAGGCAAAAGACCTTGCCCTCGTGCTCCGCTCGGGCGCACTACCCGTGCCTGTCACGATCGAGCAGGAAAGGACCGTCGGGCCCTCACTCGGAAAGGACTCGATAGATAAGGGAAAGCTTTCCATGATTGTGGGCGGCATACTAGTACTTGTATTTATGATAATTTTCTACAGGCTCCAGGGGGTCGTGGCAGATATTGCCCTTTTACTGAATATGTTCTTTATTATGGGTTTTCTCTCGGCCTTCGGCGTTACGCTCACCCTGCCCGGTATAGCGGGACTCGTGCTTACTCTGGGTATGGCCGTTGACGGCAACGTCATAATTTTTGAAAGAATAAAAGAAGAGCTCAGGGTGGGTAAATCTCCGCTTGCGGCAATAGATGCGGGCTACAGCAGGTCCTTATGGACAGTGCTCGATGCGAATATAACCACCCTTATCACAGCTCTCATTCTATTTTGGTTCGGCACGGGACCGATTAAGGGTTTCGCGGCTACTCTCTCTATAGGTATTATCTCGACCATATTCAGTAACGTTGTAGTTGCGCGTGTAATCACGACCTATATTTATCAGGAAAAGAAGGTCCAGGCCGTTAGCATTTAGGAGAATTTGAGGAGGTTTTAATAACTTGGAATTAATTAAACCCGGCACCCGCATCGACTTTCTGGGTATGATGAAGAGGGCAAGCTTTCTGTCAATCGCTCTCATCGTAATAGCCATCGTATCTCTTATCTACCATAAAGGCCCCGATTGGGGAGTTGAGTTTACGGGCGGCACCGAAATACATATAAAGCTACAAAAGGACCTGGAGTTAAGCCAGGTAAAGAAGATTCTTGAATCTACAGGCTACGCTCCTGAGGCTGTTCAGCGCTTAGGCCTAACAGGTGATAACGAATATCTAATCCGCTTCTCTCCTGAGCTTATTAAATTTGATCAGATACAGGGGTTTCAGAATGAGCTCGAAGGGATTATAAAGGATAATCCCGAATTTAAGGGCGGCTCGATACTCAGGGTCGACTACATAGGGCCCAGAGTCGGCTCAGAGCTTATAACAAAAGCAATAATATCTATACTTCTCGGTTGTGTAGGAATATTAATTTATGTTATGATCCGTTTTGAATTCAGTTTTGCCATGGGCGCCGTTATAGCCCTCGTCCACGATACCATTATCACTCTCGGAGCTATATCCATTATGGATAAAGAGTTTTCGCTCGCCATTGTGGCGGCGCTTCTCACTGTGATAGGTTATTCGGTGAACGACACGATAGTTATATTTGACAGGATAAGGGAGAATCTCAAAAAGAGCGGGAAAACAAGCTTCAGGGAAGTCGTCAACGAAGGTCTCAATCAGACTCTCTCAAGAACGATTCTTACGAGTATTACGGTATTTTTAGTGCTTATACCGCTTTTCATACTGGGAGGCTCGGTTATACATGATTTTACCTTCACACTGATTGTGGGTGCTATCGTGGGTACTTACTCGTCCGTTTTCGTTGCTAGCCCATTTGTAATCTTCTGGAGAAATAGAAAGGACTCGGTCACTTGAGAAGTCTTTAGGTGAGTCCCTCTATGCCCGTAATCAAGTCATGGATTATGTTATATTTGTTTTATTCTTACTAGTGTCTTTTTTCGGCTTAATATCCCACGTATTCGGACTTCCGGGTAATTTTATAATCCTTGGCGCTTCAACCATGCTCGCATGGTACGGTGGTTTTCACGACGTTACGGTAACTATATTAATAGTGCTTTTAGTGCTCGCGCTTCTAGGGGAGCTCATAGAGTCTGTGCTTGGCGTATACGGCGCCAAAAAATATAAATCGAGTAATAAAGCAATTGTGGGCTCTATAGTTTTCGGTATAGCGGGCGCCGTTTTGGGACTTCCGTTTTTTTTAGGGATAGGTGCTGTTATAGGAGCCTTTATGGGGGCTTTTGCAGGAGCGTTTTTGGTTGATTTATTTATACAGAAAAATGTTGACAGGGCCGTGAAATCCGGCTGGGGAGCGTTCCTGGGCAGGGTGGGGGGCACAGTTTCAAAGGCCGCTTTAGGTATGGCCATGATAGTAATTACCGTAGTCTCGGTTGTGAGGGATTAGGAATGGAAGAAAAACTTCAGGCACTAAGACAAGAAGTAGAATCTGAAATCGGGGGTGTAGAGGACGAAGCCTCACTCCAGAACCTTAAAGCAAAGTACGTCGGAAGAAAGGGTGTACTTACTGAAATACTAAAAGCTATGAAGGACGTCTCGGACAGTGAGCGCCCTAAAATAGGTAAGCTCGTAAACGAGACCAAGGTTTTCATCGAGGGCTTATTCGACACTAAATTTGAAAACCTGAGAGAAGAAAAGAAAAAACGCGCCCTTTCACAGGAAAAAATCGATGTCACGCTTCCCGGAAGAGGTGCCGCATCCGGCGCTCTTCATCCACTCACACAGGTAATGGAGGAAATAATAGATATATTTCAGAGGATGGGTTTTCAGGTTGCGGAGGGCCCTGAGGTCGAGACCGATTATTATAACTTTGAGGCGCTGAATATCCCCCGGAACCACCCGGCGCGGGATATGCAGGATACCTTCTACGTAACTCAAGAAATTGTGCTAAGGACCCACACCTCCCCTGTACAGATACGCGTCATGGAAACACAGGAGCCGCCCATTAAAATAATAGCCCCGGGGAGAGTCTACCGCTGCGACAGTGACGTTTCACATACGCCTATGTTCCATCAGATAGAGGGGCTTCTTGTGGACGAGCATATTACTTTCGGCGACCTTAAGGGAGTGATAACAGAGTTCCTGAGGCTCGTGTTCGGTGATGATCTGGGAGTCAGGTTCAGGCCCTCATTCTTTCCATTTACCGAGCCCAGCGCCGAGGTCGATATAGAGTGCGTAATCTGCGGCGGGCAGGGCTGCAGGGTGTGCAAGGAAACCGGGTGGCTTGAGATACTCGGGTGCGGAATGGTAGACCCCGAAGTGTATAAGAGCGTAGGCTATGATCCCGATAAATACAGCGGGTTTGCATTCGGGATGGGAATCGAGCGGATTACGATGCTTAAATTTGGTATTAATGACATCAGGCTATTTTTCGAAAACGATATCAGATTCTTGATGCAGTTTATGTGATTGTGAAAAATTACGATCTATGGTACTATGCCTCTGATTTCATAGCATAGGAACCAAAAGGAGCACGGACACATGTCAGTAAGACCCGACCACTGGATAAGAAAGATGGCAAAAGAGCATAAGATGATAGAGCCTTTTGTCGATGGGCAGGTAAGAGACGGATCGATCTCCTATGGCCTCTCGGCATACGGTTACGACATCAGGGTTAGCGATGAGTTTAAGGTTTTTACTAACGTTCATAATTCTGTCGTCGACCCAAAGGGTTTTGACGAAAAGTCTTTTGTGGATATTAAGTCAGACGTATGCATAATCCCGCCTAACTCTTTTGCACTGGCCCGCACGGTTGAGTATTTCAGGATTCCCCGCAGCACGATAACTCTGTGCGTAGGCAAGTCTACATACGCAAGGTGCGGGATAATCGTAAACGTAACTCCCTTTGAGCCCGAGTGGGAAGGTTTTGTGACTTTAGAGATATCGAATACCACCCCGCTTCCGGCAAAAATTTATGCTAACGAAGGCATAGCGCAGGTGCTGTTTTTCGAGTCCGACGAGCTTTGTGAAGTGTCCTATGCCGATAAAAAAGGGAAGTATCAGAAACAGACCGGAATAACGACTCCCAAGGTTTAAGACAGGGTGCTGAGCGGCTTCTTCCTTTTCGTTGTAACACCCTCTAATTTATGAGCTTTTTCGGCTTTAGTTTTTGCGGCTCAAATGTGATCAAACCCCCTGATTTTATTTTACTTTTTATCTCCTGCGTGGTATAATATCAGTCCATTAGTTTCCCGCCCAGTATTTGCACGGAGGTAGTCAAATTTGGAACTGAAATCAGGCCCTGAAGAGAAGTCGAATAATATACAAGAAGACTCGTACACAGCTGAAAACATAAAGGTTCTTCCCGGGCTCGAAGCCATCCGGAAGCGTCCCGATATGTATATCGGCGACACCAGCACGCGCGGTTTCCACCACCTTGTGTTCGAAGTCCTGGACAACAGCGTGGACGAAGCGCTCGCAGGGTACTGCGACAAGATAAACGTTACCATCCATGTGGACGAGAGTATTACTATCGAAGACAACGGCCGCGGTATCCCGGTAGGGGAGCATGAAGAAACCGGCAAGTCGGCAGCCGAAGTCGTAATGACCACACTTCATGCGGGAGGCAAGTTTGAAGGGAAGGTCTATCAGGTTTCAGGGGGCCTCCACGGGGTAGGCGTTACGGTTGTTAACGCTCTTTCAGAATATCTGGTGCTTGAAGTACGGAGAGAAGGGCATGTCTGGTACCAGCGCTATGAGCGGGGCAAAGCTGTAAGTGAGCTCAAGGCATCCGGGAAAACCGAAAGATCAGGCACCAAGATCTGGTTCAAGCCCGACCCTACGATCTTTGAAATCACGGAATTCAATTACGACACGCTTGCCCACAGAATAAGAGAGCTCGCATTTTTAAACAAAGGTCTCATCATACAGCTCACAGATGAGCGCAGCGGTAAGGACCAGGAGTTCTATTACGAAGGCGGTATAGTCGCGTTTGTGGAAGAGCTCAATAAAAACAAAAAACCTCTACACCCCGAACCCATATACGTCACCGGGGAAAAGGATGGTGTCATAGTAGAAGTAGCGCTCCAATATAACGACAGTTATTCCGAGATTCTATTTTCTTACGCAAACAATATAAATAATATAGAGGGCGGTACCCATCTTACCGGCTTCAGAGGGGCGCTTACGAGATCGGTTAACAAGTACGCCGAGGAAAAAGGGCTTCTTAAGAATGCCAAGGTCTCTTTAAGCGGCGATGACGCCAGGGAAGGGCTTACGGCTGTTATAAGTGTAAAGCTCCCCGATCCCAAATTCGAAGGTCAGACAAAGACAAAACTAGGTAATACCAATGTTAAGGGTATCGTAGAGGTGCTTCTTAACGAAAAGCTCGGGACGTTTTTCGAAGAAAACCCCTCCGTTTCAAGAAAGATAATAGAAAAGGCCGTAGACGCCGCCAGAGCCAGAGAAGCCGCCCGAAAGGCGCGTGAGCTTACCAGGAGAAAGAGCGCCCTTGAATCGGGCTCTCTGCCCGGGAAACTGGCGGACTGTCAGGAGCGTGACCCTGAGCTATGCGAGGTTTTTATCGTCGAGGGCGAATCGGCCGGAGGCTCAGCAAAGCAGGCGCGGTCCAGATACAACCAGGCTGTGCTTCCTCTTCGGGGGAAAATTCTGAACGTAGAGAAAGCCCGCTTCGATAAGATGCTCGGCAATGAAGAGATCAGAACTCTCATTACAGTAATGGGAACCGGAATCGGAAGCGACGACTTCGATATTTTGAAGCTCCGCTACCACAAGATAATACTCATGACAGATGCCGACGTTGACGGCTCTCATATAAGGACTCTGCTGCTTACGTTCTTCTACCGGCAGTTCCGCGAGATCATCGAGCACGGTTACCTCTATGTGGCTCAGCCTCCGCTTTACAGGGTTAAGCGCGGAAAAGAAGAGAGGTACCTAAAAGACGACCAAGAGTACGAAGACTATTTCCTTGAGCTTGGAACGGGCGGCGTAGTGCTTAACGTATCCGAGAACGGAAACGGTACCAAGGACATAAAAGGCGCCCGCTTGCTAGACGTGATTAAGAAGTCCGTATCTTACGGTAAGGCGCTTGAAAGGATAAGTAAGTGGGGACGTGACATAAGGATAGTCGACGCTTTTGCCAGCCGCGAGGGTTTCAGAAAGACTCACCTCAGAGCGGGCAATGAGTCCGAGCTCGACGATCACCTTAGTGCTATAAAAGAAAGAATAGAGCAGCGCTTTGAGGATATTACCTATTTTGATTGGGACCTCCGGGACGATCAGGAGCATAATTCCTCTAAAATCCACTACAAGTTTAAAGAAAGCGGCAGGAACAAAAGCACGATAATAGACTTTGATTTTCTTAACTCCCCTGAGTTCATAGAGCTTAGATCGCTCCGTGATTCTATTAAAGTCGTGGGAGACCCGCCTTACGTGATAAAAGATAACGGCTCCCTGACAGAGCTAGCCACGCTTTCTGAGGTGACGGAGCACATACTAAACCGGGGCAAAAAAGGTATGAGCATACAGCGCTACAAGGGTCTGGGGGAGATGAACCCCGAGCAGCTCTGGGAGACTACCATGGACCCCGAGAAACGTATTCTGAAGCAGGTAATGATAGAGGATGCCGTGGAATCTGACGAGATATTCACTATCCTTATGGGAGACCAGGTGGAGCCCCGTAAATTATTCATAGAAACCAACGCCCTTAACGTGAGCAACCTCGATGTTTAACCTTAAGCTTCAATACCTGTAAAAAACATAAGCGATATCAGCTCGAAAAAAGTTGAAGCGGGAAGGCTCACGCACACACAAGTCCTGATCGGACCTGGCGAGGGGCCTAACTTCGCAATGAGGCGGTTCGTCATGGAGCCCGGGGGAGGCATTCCCC